>QHXH01000002.1 GCA_003222855.1 Acidobacteriota bacterium | reverse complement strand
TGCTGGAACATTTTGGCTCTGCGGAAGCGATCTTCGACGCGCCCCGGCGCGAACTTGCGCTCTTGCGATTGACGCCGGAGACAATCGAGAGCATTGCGAAGCGCGAGCTGCACGCTCGCGCTGAAGCAGAAATTGAGAAAGTACGAAAGCTTGGAGGCGACCTCCTCGTGCTCGATGACGGAGTTTACCCGGCGCTGTTACGCGAGACTTATGATCCGCCGGTCACTCTTTATATGAAAGGCGCGTGGGCCGAATGTCTCGAGCGTCCTTGTATCGCGATCGTCGGTTCGCGTCGCTGCTCGACCTATGGTCAGAACGCGGCGCTGATGTTATCGCGCGAGCTGGCACAGCGCGGCGTCACGATCGTTTCCGGCATGGCGCGCGGCATCGACGCAGCTGCGCATCGCGGCGCATTGGAAGCGGGCGGACGAACCGTGGGCGTGATGGGCACTGGACTCGATCAGATCTATCCGCGCGATCACAAGAAACTTGCCGAGGAAATTCTGAACAAAGGTGCGCTCGTGACTCAGTTTCCGCTGGGTACGCCTCCGGTCTCGGAAAATTTTCCCTATCGCAATCGGGTCATCAGCGGATTGAGTCTGGGCGTGATTGTGGTCGAAGCCGCCGAAAACTCCGGCTCGCTCATCACCGCGCGCCTGGCGATGGAGCAGAACCGCGAAGTTTTCGCTGTGCCCGGAAACATCACTTCGCGCAATTCCTTCGGCACCAATTATTTAATAAAAGGCGCGGGAGCGAAGCTGGTCCAGCAGTGGCAGGACATCGCCAGCGAGTTACCGGCCGAAATCGCCGCGCAACTGCTACCGCCGCCGAGCAAGAAAAAGAAAAAAGGCGAGCTGGTCGATCAACTCCAACTTGCCCCTTCAGATTTGAATGATTACGAGCGCGTGGTCTTCAAACTGCTAATGACCGACACGCCTCAGCAGATCGATACGCTCGCGGAAATTACAAAGCTTTCGATCAGTCAGCTGACGAGCGCGCTGCTGACTCTGGAAATGCGGGAGCTGATCCGCGCGCTGCCGGGAAAGTGTTTTGTGCGCAAGCTGTGAACCGCAGGGATGCCATGAGTCTCGCTACCATCATATGTGCTGCCGGGATCGAGTCCCGCGACAAAGCCAATAATTTGGCAGGAAATATCGGCTGTTTGGCTTTTGACGTGTAGTTAGTGCTATTTTCAAGCCCGCTCGCATTAGCGTTCACAAAAAGGCCGGCAAGCAACCTCTGGTCACCGAACGAGCATCTGTGCGTGGCCGGAGTGAAACCGTAATGGCAAAGAATCTCGTAGTCGTCGAATCGCCCGCCAAGGCGAAAACGATCAATAAATATCTCGGCAAGGACTTCATCGTGAAGGCCTCGATCGGGCATATCAAAGATCTGCCTTCCAAGGGCCTGGGCGTCGACGTGCAAAATAATTTCGCGCCTGAATACGAGATAATTCCTGACACAAAAAAGCGGAATAACAAAAAGATCGTTGCCGATCTAAAGAAGACCGCCAAAGAAGTTGACGCTATTTACCTGGCCGCCGACCCTGATCGAGAAGGCGAAGCCATCTGCCAGCACCTCGCGGAGGAGATCGTCCCGAAGAAACCCGCCATACCTGCCTTTCGCGTGATGTTCAATGAGATCACCAAGCGCGCGGTGCAGGAAGCTTTCGAGCATCCGAAACAGATCGACGAGAACCTGGTCGACGCACAGCAGGCGCGCCGCGTGCTCGATCGTCTGGTGGGTTACAAAGTGTCGCCGCTGCTCTGTCGCACGATCGGCGGACGCTTGAGCGCGGGCCGCGTGCAATCAGTCGCGCTGCGCATGGTGGTCGAACGCGAACGGGAAATCGAAGCGTTCAAAAAAACTGAATACTGGACGATAGCGGCAAATGTAGCGGGCAAACAGCCGCCGGCGTTTGACGCGCGCTTGCTGAAAGTTGGCGAACAAACGGTCAAGACCAGCGGCTTTGATCAGGATCTAAAGAAGACTGAAATTCTGATCGGCAACGAGGGGCTGGCAAACGAGATCGTCGCGGAAGTAAAGCAACAAACTTTTGTCGTCGATGAAGTCACCACTAAAGAGCGCAAGCGCAATCCGGTCCCGCCATTCATAACTTCAAAGTTGCAGCAGGAAGCGGCGCGTAAGCTGGGCTTTCCCGTTAAGCGCACCATGATGATCGCGCAGCATCTTTACGAAGGGGTCGAGATTGGCGCCGAAGGATCTGTCGGTCTGATCACTTACATGCGCACGGATTCAACGCGCGTCGGCGAAGCGGCCCTTAGTGAAGTGCGCGGGTTTGTCAATCAGCAATACGGCGCAAACTATCTCCCCGAGAAAGCCGTCCATTACCGCTCGAAGAAAGATGCGCAGGACGCGCACGAAGCGATTCGGCCCACGGATGTCGCGCACACGCCGGATTCGCTGGCGCAATATCTGAAGCCGGAAGAGCTGAAACTTTATCGATTGATTTGGCAGCGATTCGTCGCGTCACAGATGATGCCCGCGCTCTTCGATCAAACTACGATCGACATCAAAGCCGGCCGCTTTGTCTTTCGCGCTACCGGATCGGTCCAGAAGTTTGACGGCTTCCTCAAGATTTATCAGGAGGGCCGCGACGAAAAGCCGGCCGAAGACGACGAAGACGAGCGCACGCTGCCGCTCCTTGGCAAAAGCGAAACGCTGACCCTCAACAAAATCGATCCGGAGCAGCATTTCACAGAACCGCCGCCACGTTTCACGGAAGCGACATTGGTGAAAGCTCTCGAAGAAAAAGGTATCGGCCGCCCATCAACCTACGCCGCGATCATGACGACAATTCAGGATCGCGAATACGTCGAAAAGAAAGAAAGCCGCTTTTATCCCACCGCGCTCGGCAAGACAGTCAATGACGTTTTGATCGAAGGCGGTTTTGACGATCTCTTCAACGAAACCTACACGGCGCGCATGGAAGAGGAGCTGGATGAGATCGAAGAAGGCAAGCTCAAGTGGACCGATGCGTTGAGCGAATTCTATGACAAGTTCAAGGATGACCTTGCCAAGTTTCAGAAGTACGCGAAAGACATCAAGGAGAAAGAGACTCCGACTGAAGAAGTTTGTTTGAAGTGCAACACGCCGGGCATGGTCCAGAAGCTGGGCCGCTTTGGAAAATATCTGAAGTGCAATAACTGCGGCGCCACACGTGACGCCGAGCCGGTTGCCGCCGATGGCGGAACTTCGACCGAAGCTGCGGGCGATGGCGAAGAGGAAATTGAGGCGTGTGAACTGTGCGGCAAACAAATGCAGCTCAAGCGGGGTCGCTTCGGGCCGTTTTATGGTTGCTCCGGTTATCCCGAGTGTAAGAATATCCGCAAGATTTCGAAGAGCGGCAGAATCACCGCGCCACCCGTCCCAATTGATGAGAAGTGTCCGGTCGACGGCGCTCAACTCGTGAAACGTCAGGGTCGTTTCGGCGAATTCATTTCCTGTTCGAATTATCCCAGGTGCAAATACATCAAGCAGGAGACAATTGGTGTCAAATGCCCGCGTCCCGGATGCGGCGGAGAAATCGTGGTAAAGAAATCACGCCGCGGTAAAGTTTTCTATGGCTGCGCGAATTATCCGAAGTGCGATACGGTTTTCTGGGACAAGCCGGTGGCAGAAAAATGTCCGCAATGCGGCAAGCCCTTTCTGTTGGAGAAGACAACGAAGAAGGGGACCACGCGCCGTTGTGCGGATGAAGATTGCGGATATAAGAGCGACCTGCTGCCGCCGCCTGTAAGTGAGCAAAGCGCCGCGGACAAGCGAG
>QHXH01000001.1 GCA_003222855.1 Acidobacteriota bacterium | reverse complement strand
TTGCGCTGATTTTTTCGTTGTCTGTGCACGAATCAGCCCATGCCTGGACGTCAAATTACTTTGGCGATGATCTGGCGCGGCTACAGGGGCGCATCTCCTTAAATCCAATGGTGCATGTGGACCCGATTGGTACTCTCTTGTTTCCGGCGTTGTCATTTTTCACGCACGCTCCGTTATTCGGTTGGGCCAAACCAACTCCCGTTAATCCGTTTCGCTGGCGGAACAAGCGTGTCGCTAATTTCTGGGTGTCAATTGCCGGCGTCATCTGTAATTTTGCCATCGCGATTATCGCCGGTATCATCATTCGAGTTTTGTTTTCGGCGCATGTTATCGCGCTGGCAACTGATGGCTACCGATTGATTGCGCTGCCGAATTCCAGTTCCTTGATTCTGGAGGGTGCGGCGAAGTTGTTAACTACTTTTTTCACGCTCAACGTTGCGCTTGGCGTTTTCAACTTGATACCGATTCCGCCGCTCGACGGAAGTAAAGTGCTGCAGAGTATTCTGCCTCCCAGCTTTGAATCAGGGTTTGAAGCATTGGAACGCTTTGGCTTCATTCTCTTGATTTTGGCGATGTTCACCGGCGTATTTGGAGTGATTCTGGGCATCGCGATGCCGATAGCAATTCGACTACTGCTGATTGGCGCATGATCTGCAAATGAAAAGAATCTTCAGCGGCGCGCAACCGACCGGCAACGTTCATCTGGGAAATTATCTCGGCGCTTTGCGTAATTGGGTGGCGCTCCAGCGTGACTATGAGAGTTTTTTCTGTATCGTAAATCTTCACGCCATCACGCTGCCGCAGGATCCGAAGGTGCTCGCCGCAAAAACGCGTGAACTCGCGCGAATCTATCTCGCGGTTGGCATTGATCCGAATGTTTCGACCGTGTTTGTGCAATCTGATGTGGCCGCGCACGCTGAGTTGACGTGGCTGCTTAACTGCATCGCGCGCATGTCCGAGCTGGAACGCATGACGCAGTTCAAAGATAAGGCCCGCAAACAGGAAGAGAACGTGGGCGTCGGCCTCTTCGATTATCCGGTGCTGATGGCGGCAGACATCCTGGAAGATCAGAAGCAACATCTCGAGCTCACCCGCGACCTTGCGATTCGTTTTAATCGCGATTATGGACAAACTTTCGTCGTTCCCGATCCATTCATTCCGAGGGTTGGCGCGCGCATTATGTCGCTCGCTGATCCGGCCAAAAAAATGTCTAAGTCCGATGAAGAAAGCCAAGCGGGCTGCATAATGCTGTTGGATGATGACGACGCCGTGCGACGGAAGTTCAAGCGCGCCGTCACTGACTCAGGCACTGAAATCAAGTTCGATGAATCGCGCCCCGCGATAAATAATCTGTTGACGATTTATCATCTGCTAACCAATAAGACGCAAGCCGAGATCGAGGAGCATTTCACAGGTAAAGGCTATGCGGCCTTAAAGCAGGAGCTGGCGGAAGTCTGTATTGAATTTCTGAAGCCAATTCAGCAGCGCGTGCGGAGCATTGATGATGATAAACTGGATCAGATTTTGGAGCAGGGCGCGGAACGTGCGGAAGCCATCGCGCAGATGACCCTAAGCCGCGCAAAGAAAAGCATGGGATTGATTGGCGCGCGCAGTTAATAACCATGGAAGACGTCACGCAAACGACGGATCCTGAATCGACCGCAACCACGGCGGAAGCAGCGCCCACCATCAGCGTTGCCGGCCAACCATCGATCACTCCTGACGGCGACAGCGATCAGCTGAAGGTCACACTTGGCGACTTCGAAGGCCCGCTCGATCTGCTGCTGTATTTGATTCGTCAGGAACAGGTAAACATCTACGATATTCCGGTTGCCCGCATAACAGATGAATATTTGCGTTATCTACAATTGATGCAGGAACTTGATCTCACAGTCGCCGGCGATTTTCTGGTGATGGCGGCGCAGTTGATCGAGCTGAAGTCGCGCATGCTTTTGCCGCGCGATCCGCTGGCCGTAGAGGAAGAGCTAACCGATCCGCGCGCCGAACTCGTCAATCGATTGCTTGAGCATGAGAAGTTTAAGGCGGCGGCAGAAATGCTCTGGTCGCGCGCCACAGTTGAACGGGCGGTTTTCACTCGCGCTGAGATCGAAACCGACAAAAACAATCCGGAAGTAGCCGTCGGGCTATTCGATCTGTTGAGAGTCTTCCAGGAAATTCTCGCTCGGCACAAAGAAGAAGTGCTGCTGGAGATTGAGCGCGAAGAAATGACGATGGCGGAAATGATCGATCGTCTGCGAAACATGGTGAGGTCGGCGGGTGAATTGAACCTGATGAAATTCTTCGAACGCGCACAGTCGCGCCGCGAATTGGTGGTTGCGTTTCTTTCGGTACTCGAGTTGGTTCGTCTGAGTGAGATTTCCTTAAAACAGCGCGAAACATTCGGCGAAATTACGGCGCAGGCGGTGGCGCCTGCATGAAGAGTTTGGGTAAATACCCTCCCTCTGGGAGAGGGTTAGGGTGAGGGTACTGGCGTGGCGCAACTCACTCCCTCACCCCGGCCCCCTCCGTGAGGGAGAGGGAGAAAGAGAAAACTAACGATTCATGAGCAACCAAGCAAAAGCTGTGAAGGCAGTTGACGATGAAGTCGAAATAATCGACTCGTCCGATTCGGAAATTCAGGGACGGCGAGAGATTGGCGATACCGAGCTGCGTTCAATTACTGAGGCGCTCATCTTTGTCGCTGAAGAGCCGATTAGCGCAAAGCTGATCGCCGACGTCATCAAAGTAGATCGCGACAGCGTTGAGAAAGCCATTTCGGGGCTGGTGACGAAGTATGATGAGGGCAACGGCGGCTTGCAGTTGCGCGAGATCGCCGGTGGCTGGCAGATCGCCACGCGTGCAGAATTTCACGAGCACGTGCGCGCTTATCTGAAATCAAAACCGAGCGCTAAGCTTTCGCTCGCCTCGCTTGAAACGCTCGCGGTGATTGCTTACAAACAGCCGGTGACGGTGCCGGAGATTCTCGAAATTCGCGGCGTGCAATCGCCGTCGGCGATTAAGACTTTGCTCGACAAGCGTCTGATTGTCGCCAAAGGACGAAAAGAAACAGTCGGCCGCCCGATGATGTACGGGACATCAAAAGAGTTCCTCATCCAATTCGGTTTGAAAGACCTCTCGGAACTGCCCAGCATTGAAGACTTTCAGGATCTGGCAGGCGGTGAGGCGTAAGAAAGAAGGCAGACGGCAGAAGGCAGTAAGGTAACCTGTTTTGCTAGCCTTGCCCAAAAAGTCGCCGGAGTGACGAAGCAAGTCAATACTGGGAGCGCGGGCGCCTCGCCCGCACAAGCCTGCGCAGCACCCTCAATCTCAAACTTCTTGACGCGGTAACTGTTTCGCGCTTCGCGCTCAGTGCGGGCGAGGGCGCCCGCGCTCCCAGTATTAGCTTGTCTCTTTCGCCATACCACTTTTTGGGCAAGGCCCGTTTTGCTGCATACTGCTTTCTGCACACTGCCTTTTGACTTCTCATGGAACAACGACTACAAAAACTTATCGCCTCTGCCGGGATTGCCTCGCGTCGTCACGCTGAACAGCTGATGGTCGACGGTCAGGTAACCGTGAATGGGAAAGTGATCACTGAACTTGGCGCCAGGGCGGATCCGGAATCGGATCACATCAAGGTCAAAGGCAAGCTGATCAATCCGTTGCTTGCGCAGCAGAAACCGGTTTACGTCTTGCTGAATAAGCCCAGGGGCTACCTGACGAGCATGTCAGATCCCGAAGGTCGCCCGCTGGTCATAGATCTGATTCCCAAGTCGCTGGGCCGATTGCATTCTGTCGGCCGGCTGGACTTCAACACGGAAGGCTTGTTGCTACTGACCACAGACGGTGAACTCACGAACGTGATTACGTCGGCCAGGAATCAGATTCCCAAAGTCTACCGGGCCAAAGTAAAAGGCGTGCCGACTGATAAGGCGATCGAACGATTGCGGCGAGGCATTGTAATCGGAGAAGGTGAGCGCACGGCCCGAGCTGAGTTGCGAAAGCTGCGTGAAAGTCAAACCAACGCCTGGTTCGAAGTTACACTTTATGAAGGGCGCAACCAACAAATCCGGCGCATGTTTGATGAGATTGGCCATTCAGTCATCAAACTTACGCGGACCTCTATCGGGAAACTCGAAGTTGAGCCATTGAAGGCCGGCCAGTGGCGCCACCTGACGCCGCGCGAGGTTCGCCAACTGAAGAACGTGACCGAAGCAAGAGGGACTCCACGCCGACCGCGGCCTTCAGCCGCGCGGATGCGTGCGCGACGCCATTGAGTTACAATGTCGCGTTCTAAATAACATGGCGACAGGCGCCTTTGGCCTGTCGTTTGTTTGTAAACCGTCGTTTCAAATCAGATGCACTTCGAACTTACCGAAGAACAGCTTCAAATGAAGATGAGCGTGCGCGAATTCGCCGAAGCCGAGATTGCGCCGCATGTGATGGAGTGGGACGAAGCGCAGCATTTCCCAATTGAACTGATGCCCAAACTCGGCGAGCTTGGTCTGCTCGGCATCTTGTTTCCCGAAGAATACGGCGGCGCAGCGCTGGGCTATGTCGAGTATGCGACCGCGATCGAGGAACTCTCGCGCGTCGATGGTTCCGTTGGAATTTCCGTCGCTGCTCATAATTCGCTGTGCTCAAATCATATCTTTCAATATGGGACTGAGGCCCAGAAGCAGAAGTATCTGGCGCCGCTGGCCCGGGGCGAACAATTGGGCGCGTGGGGACTGACTGAGCCCGGGGCGGGCTCGGACGCTTCAGGTACGCGTACCACAGCCGTGAAGAAGGACGGCGGTTGGGTCATTAATGGATCGAAGAACTTTATTACTCATGCAATTCACGCGGACACCTGCGTGGCGTTTGCTTCCACCGATCGCGCCAAACACAGCAAGGGAATTACCGCCTTTATTTTTGAAAAGGGAATGAAGGGTTTCTCGCCTTCAAAAAAGGAAAACAAGCTTGGGCTGCGCGCCTCGGAAACTGCAAGTGTCGTGTTCGAGGACTGCCTTGTATCCGACGAGAATCGTCTCGGCGGCGAAGGTATGGGATTCGTCAACGCGATGGAGATTCTGGATGGCGGCAGAATCTCGATTGCCGCGCTCGCTGTCGGCATTGCCCAGGGTGCGTATGAATCGGCAATCCGTTATTCCGCCGAGCGGCAGCAATTCGGTAAGCCGATCCGCGAATTCCAGGCGATTCAATTCAAACTCGCTGACATGGCCGTGCAGATTGAGGCGGCGCGCCTATTGATGTATCGCGCCGCCGCGATGAAGGATCAAGGCAAGAAGACAACCAAAGAATCGTCGATGGCCAAGTTGTTTGCCGGCGAAATGAGTGTGCGTGTATGCGAAGAAGCTATTCAGATTCATGGCGGCTATGGCTATACAAAGGATTATCCGGCTGAGAAGTATTGGCGCGATTCAAAGCTGTGCACCATCGGTGAAGGCACATCCGAGAATGATTTATTTTTAGCTCGCATCATTAAAGGCGATACGACTGCGGTTGCGCGCGCGATCTCGAAAGTCGAGGACAATGCAGCCGAAGCTTCAGAGTTGATGAAGCAGATTTTTTCGCGCACCGGACGAGCATTGATAGTTGGAATTACGGGCTCTCCCGGCGCCGGGAAGTCTTCGCTGGTTGACAAGCTGGCCGCTTTCTATCGAAAGACGGGCGAGCGGGTTGGCATTATCGCGGTCGATCCTTCGAGCCCATTTTCGGGCGGCGCGATTCTTGGGGATCGGATTCGAATGCAGACGCTCTCGCTCGACAAGGGCGTCTTCATTCGATCCATGGCCACGCGCGGAAATCTCGGCGGCCTGGCGCGCGCGACTGTCGAGGCGGTAGCAATCCTGGATGCCGCCGGCTACGACAAGATCATCGTCGAGACGGTCGGTGTTGGTCAGGACGAGATCGAAATCGCAAAGACCGCCGATGTTTGCGTGGTGGTGCTGGTTCCGGGGATGGGCGATGACGTGCAAACGATGAAGGCCGGCATCATGGAAATTGGAGACGTGCTCGTCATCAACAAGGCGGATCGCGAAGGCGTGTTGCGAACGGAAAAAGAGTTGCAGGCATTGCTTTCATTGTCCGCTCGATCTGATGAATGGCAGCCGCCCATCGTAAAAACGGTCGCGATAGAAAATAAGGGAATCGCAGAATTGGCCGGCGCCATTGAGCAGAGTCGCGAGTTTCAGAAGCAGACGCCGGCATCGGCTGACCGGCGGAAAGTGGTCGCGCGCTGGCGAATTCTTGAGCTACTGCGGGAGCGCCTGGTTTCCGAAACGCTGGGCGTCGACGGAGCGGCAAACAAACTCGAGCGATTAGCCGCCGAGGTTGCGACGAAGAAGCGCGACCCCTATTCGGCGGTTGACGAATTGATCAAAGCCAGAAGTCGGGAGTCAGAAGTCAGAAGTCAGAAGGAAAGCTAAGAACGAGAGTTATTTCGCATGCGTGATTATTGTCTTTGCCGATATTTATGAAGATCGATCACATCGGCATCGCCACGAATGGGATAGAAAACGCGGCATCGATTTACCGCGATGCGCTGGGCATGCACGTTACCGAGACCGAAGAAGTTTCCGGTCAGAAGGTTCGGGTGGCGATGTTGCCGATCGGTGAGTCGCGCCTTGAGTTGCTCGAAGCAACCTCTGATGACTCGCCGATCTCAAAGTTCCTTGCGAAACGTGGACCGGGAATCCATCATATTGCGCTGCGCGTGGAGGATATTCGGGCCACGCTGGCTGACTTGAAATCGAAAGGTGCGCGTTTGATCGATGAAGAGCCGCGCACCGGCGCCGGCGGTTGCCTGGTCGCGTTTGTTCATCCATCATCGACGGGTGGCGTCCTGATTGAATTGGTAGAGAACGTCGGAGGCATACCCGGGCACGAAATAACGTAATTGTGAAAGGAAAGTTATTTTGAATTCCAAAACCAAAGCATGGATCGTCGCCGCGGTCGGCGTCGTTTTTTCAGTCGGCCTGATTGTCTGGCAGGTCAAAGCCAGTCACGCCGCTCCGATTAACCTGACCGCGGATGACATGACACAAATCGCTTCAGACCAAGCGCCGCAATCGCGTGCCCATTTGGCGACTGATGACGCGGCCCGACGCGACTTCGCAAAAAATGTTCGCGAGTTGCTGTCGGTCGCCGAAGAAGCAAAGGCGAAAGGGATCGGTTATCGACCCGACATCAAACGCCAGATGGATTTGGTGCGCGCGATTGTAATCGCGCAGAGCTATGGGCAGAGCCAGGCAGGAGCACCGGGCGCGCCACCGTCGCAGCCTTCTGACGCCGAGATCGACGCGTTCTTTAAAGAGCCGGGACAGGAAGAACGATTTCAACAGTTTGTTAAAGACGCGCAGGCGCAAAACCCAATGATGGCCGGTCAGCCAATTCCGGATGAGCAGATGAAAGAGATTCGTCATCAGTTGGGCCAGGTATTGATTAGCGAGCGGCGCGGCGAGCAGGCAGGAGTTGATAAGAAACGCAGCGTGGAATTACAAATCATGCTCGAGCAGGCGCGCCTGCTGGCGTCGACCTACGCCAAGGAAACCCTGATTCCCAACACGAAAGCGACCGACGCTGAGCTTAGTGCGTATATCGCCAAGCATCCTGAACTGGACGACAAGCAGACTCGGGCAAAAGCTGAAGAGGTCCTAAAGCGGGCGCGGGCCGGCGAGGATTTTGGTGCTCTCGCGAAAGAATTCTCCACAGATCCAGGCAGCAAGGACAAGGGCGGCGACCTGGGGTGGTTCGGACACGGGCAGATGGTCCCTGAATTCGAGAAAGCCGCTTTCGCTTTACAGCCCGGACAGATCAGCGACATCGTTGAAAGCCAATTCGGATTTCATATCATTAAGGTTGAAGAGAAAAAGACCGAATCAAAGGATGGGAAGCCTGAAGAGCAGGTGCATGCGCGGCATATTCTGATTGCCGCCGGCGGAGCGAATCCTTTCGGGCCGCCAAAGTCTCCAAAGGACCAGGCACGGGACGCCGTCGAGTCGGAAAAAGAGAAGAATCTAATTGACGAGATCGTGAAGCGCCAGAGTAACCATATTACGATCGCCGAAAACTTTTCCGTGCCGCAACCGCCACCGCAACAAATGCAGCAGGGAATGCCGCCGGGGATGATGCCTGATGAAGGGGCGCCGCAAAGTGCGCCCGGAGCAAAGCCCAGGCCGGCCACGCCTAAAGG
>QHXH01000351.1 GCA_003222855.1 Acidobacteriota bacterium | reverse complement strand
AAAGCGAATCAGCACGCCATCCGATTTCAATCAGCAACCTCAAACCCTTTTTGATCTACTTCTTCATGTCAGCTCCGCTCGTAACAGTCGCTTTGCCGTTCGCCGCATGGAAAGAATGGCGCGAACGAGGCCTGACACTCTCGCTGACCGCGGCGATTATCGGGCTGCTCGCGACCGTGACGCTCTTCTTCAACTACAGCACGACGATCAACTGGCGATACTTTCTGACCGGCCTACCGGCGCTGGCGCCGCTCGCCGGAGATTTCTATGCGCGCATACAAGCAAAGCGATTTGGGAGTGTGCGCCGTGGCTTTGTCAGCGCGATCGTGGGGATTGCCTTAATCGGCGCGTTGATGATTGTGCTGGTTCCGCCAGCCGGGAATGAATATTTCAATCGTCTGGCCCAGGCAAAGACTTATGACGCGCGTTTGATATTGATGCCGCGTGATGCAGTAGTCATTGCCGGAGCACAAACGGTCGCCGTGCAGTATTGGCGCGGCATCGGACTCGGAGAGTGGGACTGGATTGGCGTCGGCGCGGGTTGGCCCGCGGGACAACTGGAATCAAAAATCGATGAGCACTTGAAAGCCGGGCGGCGCGTCTTTCTCGACGCGGATCCGCGCTGGTGGCTGCCGTGCGAATGGCATCTGACGGAAGTGAAGGAACTCGCGCAGATCGAGTCGCGATTTCATTTCAAGCAGGTCGCACCCACCGTTTATGAGATTCGGCCGTTGTCGGATCAATCGGCAACCGATCAACCTCGCTTGGAAAATTTATTGCCTGAAAAAAGACCGGAAGAAGTGAAGAAGTGTTTTGATTCGGGGTGATTCAATGGCAGCGCACGATCCACGAAACCACACGAAGCCTTACGAAACACGAGCTTTTTCTTCCTGCGATTTCGTGTGATTTCGTGGTTCCTGCTTTTTGCCTTAACTAAAAGAATGGGCCCTCGAATTGAAACTGACCCATTACCGGAAAAACTAACACCCGCAGGCTCGCATGAGCTCGCGGGTGTTTTGTCGGAATTCAACTGAGCCCTCCCTCACGGTTGGGCTACTGCCCCGTTAATTCAACTGAGCCCTCCCTCACGGTCGGGCTACTGTCCCGTTAATTCAACTGAGCCCTCCCTCACGGTCGGGCTACTGCCCCGTTAAGCGCGTTCCGTTACGCCGATGCGCCCACCAACTGAATCACGGGCGCCGCAGGTTTAGCGGGCATGTATTGTTCATTCATTAAGGTGGGGAATAGATCGGCTTGCCAGTGCGGCTTGCGCGAGATCCACGCAGTCACCGATCCGGCGTCAACCGGACGCGAGAACAGATAACCCTGGCCATACTGGCAACTCAGTTTGCGAAGCTGCGATAACTGGCTCAACGTCTCGACGCCTTCCGCGACGACTTCCATACCCATGTTTTCGGCCAGCGAAACGATCGTGCGGACGATCTCAATATTCTCAGCCGCCTCGCCGATGCGTCCCACGAACGAGCGATCGATCTTCAAAGTGTTCACCGGGAAGCGATGCAGGTAACCGAGCGATGAATAGCCGGTGCCAAAATCATCGATGCTCAACTGCACGCCCAACGCCTTGAGACGCTTCAGCAGGCGCGCGGCCATATCAGCATTCTCCATCACGCAGCTCTCAGTAATCTCGAGCTTCAGGTGCTTTGCCTCGACGTGCGTCTCTTCCAGGACGTCGCGGATCTGCGCTACCAGATCAGGCTGGACGACTTGCTTGCTGGAAAGATTCACGCTCATGAACAGATGACGGTTCGCGGTCGATTGCCATTGCCACTGACACAGTTGCTGGCAAGCTTTCTTGAGAATCCAAAGACCGATTGGAATGATAAGGCCGGTGTCTTCAGCCAGCGGAATAAAGTCGGACGGATTAACAAACCCACGCTCGGGATGTTGCCAGCGAATCAACGCTTCGAATCCGGCGAGCTGTCCGTTCTCGAGCGAGACGATCGGCTGATAGTAAACGCAGAACTCTTCGCGATCGAGCGCGCGCCGCAAGTCATTCTCCATTTGCAGCAGATACACCGCGTGGGTGTGCATGCCCTTATCGAACACTTCATAGCACGCTTTGCCCTGCGCTTTGGCGCGATACATAGCCGTGTCGGCGTCGCGCAGCATGTTCTCGGGATGATCGTAGCCAGTTGAGCTCAGCGCAATGCCGATGCTGGTCGTGGTGAACACTTCGTGGCCGCTCAGGTTAAAAGGTGAAGCGAGCTTCTCCTGAATCCGGCGGGCCATGTTGGTCGCTTCGGCGACGTTGGGAATGCCGTCGAGCAGGATTGCGAATTCATCGCCCCCAAGGCGCGCGACGATGTCAGCTTCACGAATGCAACTTTCCAGGCGGCGGGCCATCGCAATCAGCAACTGGTCTCCGATCGAGTGGCCCAGGCTGTCGTTAACGTTCTTGAACCGATCCAGATCCAGGAAGAGCACTGCGAACTGATAGTCTTCGTGGTTCTTCGCGCGTTCGATCACGAACTTCAAATTCTCTGTCAGCAGCGCGCGATTCGGCAGGTGCGTCAGCGCGTCGTGAAACGCAGCGTGACGAAAGTGATCCTTGCTCTCCTGCAATTGCACACTGATGCGCTCCTGCTCAGCGAGGTGCCGGTTCAATTCTTCGACGTGACGCTCGGCTTGCTCAGCGCGCTCGCGTTCGGCCTCGGCGCGCGCACGTTCAGCTTCGGCGCGTTCGCGTTCAGCTTGTTCGGCCAACGCCGCCGTGCTTTTGATCTCGTTAAGATATTTGTTGTAGGTAAAATAAACGATCACGATGATCGGAGCGCCAACGAACAAAATCGCCAGCCCCATCTTATCGATCGAATTCGAGACTACGGCGGCCAGGCCCGCGCCGGCCAGGTAGGTAATGGAAGTCCAAAGATAGTGTGTCTGCCACGTGCGCCAAATCGGCTCGCCAGTCTTTATGGCCAGACCAACCGCGCAAATGCCGCTGTTGGAAAAATATTGGACCAGCGCCATCGTGCCCACGGCAACGCCAAAATGCGACAAGTCCTGGAACCGCAGGTCGGCAATGGATCCAAAGAACAAACGCACCACCATGACCGTCAGCGAAGTCGAGGCCAGCATCATCGCTGAATTGAAGGCCACGGTTATTGGCCGTTTGCTGATCCGCAGGCCCGAAAACAGTCCTTCGACCGCGGCCAGGAGAATTCCGGCGACGCCGCCGTATAACAGCAGCACCAGAAAAATGAAAGCATCTGAGATTGTGATGTTCGTGTTGACGCGCGGAATCTGCACTGAGAAGCGAGCGCTCACGAACATCATCACGCCCGTCAGAATCAGCAGCCGCCAATCAAACTTCGGCGCCGGCAGCCAGGCCGTTGAGAGCATCAGGGCGACCGCTCCCGCCGCGACAATTACCCATCGGTATGTGTCCAGCAATCTGGGTTGGTTAGGGATTTGGGCGGCTGCTTGCACTATTTTGGACCTTGTTCCTTAGCGTAGATAGATCGTTTCGTAGTGGCTGTGAAACTTGAAGCCGGCTTTGGTGTAGAAGTCGACTGCTTTCGCGTTACGATTATTGACCGTGAGGCAAATCGATTTTGTCTGCGTCAATAGAATCGATGAAAGCTTTTTCAGGCATCGCAGTCCATGGCCCTTGCGGCGTTCTTCCGGATGGACATAGATGCCTTCCAGGTATGTGACCGCCGGCGTTTCGCTGACTACATCCGCTTTGAATATCAGACGATTGTCGTCGAACCAAACCCAGACCCGGTTCTGCTCGATGCGCCGCGCGGTGCGACGTCGAAAGCCGCTCGGGTCGCGCTGCAGCGGACTGGTGCCGCCTTCTTCGAAAGCCATTGAAGCATTGACCGCGGCGATCCGGTCCAGATCGTCCATCGTCGCCGGGCGCAGGCTAACGTCTTCAACTAACGCCGGAGTTTCATTGAGCTCAAACAGGTGCTCGGGACAAATCAGACGAGGCTGGCGTCCTGCATCAGCATAGAAACTCCAAAAGGTATCGATTGATTCCTGCTCACCTCGAATCAGATGCGCGTTCTGGCAATTGCGAGCCACGCGTGCGAAACCGACGAGCGAATTCTCCGTGTGTGCTTCAACCATGGTCGCATGACCGATCAGCGCGACTCCTTCCAGTTGCCCTGATCGACTACGCGACGCGTAAAACGATCCCCGATTGCGCGGGCTGAGTAATCCGTTGTCCCGAATCAAACCCGCCATGAAAACTGTGTGGACGGGACGCACAGAAAGGAACTCTATTACTTCG
>QHXH01000350.1 GCA_003222855.1 Acidobacteriota bacterium | reverse complement strand
TTCTGTTTGCTTCCCGCTTCGATTATTTCGCCGGGCGTCACATTCATTGAATCGACCCAGGGTGAATCAGGCGGCGTCCAGGTTGGATTGAAGATTATCATTTGCGCCTTCCGCAAACCGATGGGCAAAGGAAACTGCGGATAACCTATGCCAATCTTGTAAGACTTAATCAGGCTGCCGTTTTCAAAGACATCCATGCGAAAGGCGGGAATGTTGACCACAATACGAGTATCTTTCGGCACGGCGTTCGGCCCTTTGAGCATTGTAGGCTCAGCTTCCTTTGCCGCCTTTGTTTCCAACTCTTCGTTACCCTTGTTCCAATGCTCGCGCGCCAGCACCAAAAGCCGGTCCGACTTTTCAATTCCCACAGCCCTCTGTATCGCCTCAATTGCATTTTGCCGAGCAGCTTCGGCACTGCCCGGTTGATTCTCGGCATTTGAGCGACGCAGCTTCGCAACCTCGTCGCTGGAAATCTTTCTTAGCGCGTTAATCTGCTCGTCGGTGAGCTGCAACTTCGATTTCAAATCCGCTCTGAATTTTTCGTCTGCAAGCAGAGCATCCAGTACCGGCAGTGTGATCGGAACCGTCTCCTCGGTTGGCGGCGCAGGACTCGCGGCCGGCAGCGAGGGCGGCGAAGTACTCGCGGGTGTAGAAGTAACAGCGGTGCGCGACGGCTGCACCTCCTGACTACAAGCAGCCAGCGTCAGGCTTAAGGCGATGATGATGGTTAGCGATTTAAGATACCGACACATCGTTTCGATTAAAACCGTCTGAAGATAATGACGCTACGCGGCTGTCCACGGGACCGAGTTGTGTTTCGCCACAGGCTCCAGAAGTTGATCGATTCTCAACATGAAAACAACGGATGCGAGCCTCGGTGCGCCTCAGTTTCGAAGTCGCGCACAACGATCTCTATGACATGAAGCGTCACGCAAGTCGAGCTCTCGTTCAAGACAGAGCGCCGCCGCTAACTCTAACAATAAAAGACTCTAGCGGTCTTAGAATTATAGTTGACGGCCACTGAATTGTCTGCTAATCTCCGTCTCGCCTGTTGAAATTACCGTCGTTCAGTCTCCCCGACAGTCCATACCGGCGTTTTCTCAAACCCAAGTCGAGAAGCATTTATGTTTCCCTCGTCTCCCGACATCAATCTCCAATCACGCAACAGAACAGATCTGTCTCTGGAAGAGTTGTCGCGAACACGAGGGCGAAGTGTCCTCGGAGGTTTGGCCGGATTAGAGTAAGAGGCCCGACTATGTGATAACCGGACCTCCCGTTACGAAACGGCTTCTGCCGCGTCTAGCGCAACAGAGCGTCTCTTAGCAACTCGCATCTTAGCGCAAAGCGCGGCAGTGGCTCAACCAAGAAACGAAAGAAGGAGAGGAGCTACTGCAATGCGAAAAGTTACGATAGGTCTTGTAGTTTTGGGCGTTCTTGCCCTCGCGTTAATCTCCATGCCGATGAGGGCGCAGAATCCAGAATATGCATCTCCCGGTTATCCACCGGAGTTCTCTCCACTGCGAACCTCACGCCCGCGGCCGCCGCAACGATCACTTGGGCCACCAACTAAGTTCGCAAGAGTTCAGAACGCGATCCCGCACAAATACATCGTCGTGCTGAACGATGATGTTGTTTCCAGTAGCCGATCACTCGATGAGCGACGAGCACAAGTGAGTGCCATCGCGGATAATCTCGCAACGATTCACGGTGGGCAGCGGGGCTTCGTTTACGAAACGGTGCTGAAAGGCTTTTCGATTGAACTGCCAAACGAGGCAGCAGCTGTAGCTCTCAGTAAAGATCCTCAAGTCAGATGGGTGGAAGAAGCAGGAGTGCTTCATCTCACAATCGACCAGCCTACCCCGCCTTGGGGATTGGATCGCATAGATCAAATGGATCCAGTTGGCCAAGTGACGAACGGAATAACGGGTGGCTTTTACACCTATTTCAAAACTGGTGCTGGCGTCACAGCCTATGTTATAGACAGCGGCATCAGGACAACGCATGTGGATTTCGGAGGGAGGGCCTCCATAGCAGCTGATTTCATAAACCCGTCCATCGACACCTGCGTCACCACTACCAACAACGACTGTTTGGGACATGGAACCCACGTTGCCGGCATTCTTGGCGGCGCCACGTATGGCGTTG
Source organism: Acidobacteriota bacterium (assembly GCA_003222855.1). GTDB lineage: Bacteria > Acidobacteriota > Blastocatellia > Pyrinomonadales > Pyrinomonadaceae > UBA11740. The sequence goes on along the minus strand of QHXH01000350.1, from coordinate 2,306 downwards.
CCAAAGAAGTTACGATTCGTTCAGTTAAGGTCTGTACCGCCAGCTTATACTATGGTTGCCCGAACGAAGCGATCATTGCCGGGGTTAATTGGGTGACTAATGATCACAACGCCAATCCTTCCGTTCCCGCGGTGGCGAATATGAGTTTGGGTGGCAGCGCTAACTATTCCATTGATGCCGCCGTAGGGAATTCCATTAACGCTGGAGTGACATATGCCCTTGCTGCTGGAAACGACAGGGCTGATGCCGGAAATTTCTCTCCGGCTCATGTAGTGCAAGCCTTAACGATAGGCGCGTCTGGCCCCACTGATAAAACCGCTAAATCACAGCAGGGCGTTTATTTCTCCAATTATGGACCTTACCTTGACCTCTTTGCACCTGGCGAACAAGTCCTTTCCGCATTCATCGGTAGCGATACTGATACGCTCGCCCTCGATGGAACCTCAATGGCTTCACCACATGCCGCCGGAGCGGTAGCTCTATATCTTCAAGGCCGAACCGGTGCCTCGGCCGCGGATTGTTTTTCTATTTTCGATCCAGTGCCGAATCCAAATCTTCCCGCCTCCTACTTTGCGAGAATCTCGACTTGTTCTGACCGGGTCAATGAATTCATTAAAAGCAATGCGAGCTTGAAGAAATTATTGGCTGATAGCGCTGATCCCGGCTGGATTGGTACCGGCTCGCCAAATCGCCTCCTTTTCACCGGGTCACTGCCAACCACGACCAACCCGATTGACAATCAGCGGTTCTTTATCTGGCGGCAGTACGAAGATTTTCTCGGCGACTATCCTGAGCCAAACGAGGACGGGCTGAATTACTGGACGGGCCAAATCACGGGGACTTGCAATACGGGCTTTAACGACAACAACTCTTGCACTCATGGCAAGCGGATTGACGTGTCGCGCGCTTTCTGGGTCTACACTTACCCGTCCCTCGTAATAGCCGGTCAGGGCGTGACAAACAATTCGCAATTCGTTCACTTGTGCTACACCATCTATTTACGCCGGAATGTTTCGGATACTGATCCGGATTTTCAGTCTCGGCTTGGTCAACTGAACGGTTACGGCAATCCAGCCAATGAAAGCGGCGTGAACTACTTGATCGATGCCTTCACGAATTTACCTGAATATCGGGAAAGATTCGGTCAACCGTAACCAATGAGTGGGGTAAAGGTTGGTGGAGTGTATCAAGGTTGAATAACGCAAGGCTGACGGGGGAGGGTTAAGGAGCATGCGCATGTTCTATCGATTGCTTTATGTCATTGGTTTCGTGATCCTCGCTACTCTAAGTTCCGCTGCCAGGGCACAGAGCCCGTTCCCCGTATCAGCGAGTTTCGATTTTCGTAACGGCGCGCTCGGCTGGCAGGCGGGTTGCGCATCGTGCGCACCTACAGATAGGGTCAAACTCCTGGCAGAGATTCGGAGCTTGCCACCGGAACTAGGCAACGGAACCGGGTTTTACATTCAGGGCTTTAACTATTCCGATGGTCTGTTTATGTACTTGAAACGTCGCCTTAAGTCTGCGGATGGAATAGTGGCCGGACAGACATACCGGATTAACTTTACCATCGTCTTTGCTTCGGCGGTGCCCACCGGATGTTTCGGTGTCGGGGGTAGCCCGGGCGACAATGTGTATCTAAAAGCGGGGGCTTCCCCCGCTGAGCCCCTTTCGCTCTTAGGTGCCAGTAGTCCCCCAGGTTTTGGAATGAATGTTGATTACGGTGCCCAAAGCCAGGGAGGAATTGCCGCATCAGTTACCGGGACGATCGGCAACGGGACGCCCTGCGACCTGGGGCCGAAGCCATACATCTCGATTCAGAGGACTCACCAGCATACGACGCTGGTCAACGCCAACTCAAGAGGAGAGATTTGGCTTTTGGTCGGCACCGCCTCCGGTTTTGAAGGAGAGACGAATCTCTATTATCAGAGAATTGATGTAATATTGGAGCCGGTCAGCCCGCCTCCTCCACCGCATCTCTTTACTAATACAACTACGGGAAGGGCTGTAACTCTCGATTCGGTGACGCTGACGAACGGGCCTTTCCCGGTGATCTCTCAGCAAAACTTCTTCAGTACAGACCGGCGAACTCGCTTTACGCTCTTTGCTTACAACTTAGAATTGAAAGCCGGCGAAGATCTTTCGGCTATTACGGTTCAAGCTGAGGACTCTCAGCATAGAATTTATATGCTGCCCGTTGAAGCTGCCGGCGAGATCCCGAACTTTGCTTGGATCACACAGGTGACTGCAAAACTTCCTGACGAATTAAGGGGCGCGGGAGATGTGTGGGTGAGTGTTTCCCTGCGTGG
>QHXH01000349.1:4365-6190 GCA_003222855.1 Acidobacteriota bacterium | reverse complement strand
CGCCTGACAGACACCCAATCGTTTAGAAGGCGGACTTGTCCGCCTATCGTCGCGAGCGGGCGGGACTCGCGGGATCCCCAGCGCGGCAGCCGCGCTCCGGGTGCACAAGTCCCGCCTCTAAACGGTAATCACTAAAAACAAAAACTTTATTTCTCTGGTGCGATTACTTTAACGACATGAGCAACTTTTTTCAAACCACGATTGATTTAAGTGATACAGTGAGCGCCACAAATGTTCATCGGACATTATGCGGTAGGACTCGCATCGAAAGAATTTGCGCCGCGCACTTCCATGGGTGCGCTGATCGCCGCGCCGATATTGCTCGACCTGCTGTGGCCGATCTTTCTGTTGTTGGGATGGGAACATGTGTCGATCACGCCGAACAACAATCCGTTTCTTAGATTGCAATTCGACTCGTATCCAATCTCACATGGACTAGTCGCGGTGCTTGGATGGGCCACGCTGTACGCGTCAGTGTATTTCGGATTTACGCGTTATATCGCCGGAAGCGTTGTTATTTGGATTGGCGTCGTCAGTCACTGGTTGATGGATTTCATCGTTCACCGGCCGGACTTGCCGCTCGACGCGAGAAGCCGCCTGGTGGGGCTCGGGCTATGGAACCATCGCTGGCTGACGATTACGATCGAAGTAACGCTGTTTGCGATTGGGATTTGGACCTATCAAAAACGGACCCGCGCTAAGGACAAGGTCGGTCTATACGCGTTCCTCGCTTTCGTTCTGTTCCTGTTGCTCGCCTATATCGGCGCGTCATTCGGTCCACCGCCGCCGACTGTGAAAAAATTGGCGATTGTCACGCTGCTGACATCGCTTCTGATTCCCTGGGCGTGGTGGTTTGATAAGCACCGGGAAGTAATAGAGAGCCGCGAACGAAAGTGAGCGGATCAGATTGGAGCGCGAGCGTCCTCGCTTGCTTCATTAAGACCGGCACTCAAGCGATAAGCCAACTTCTGGGTTTAACTACGGCCAGCGGGACGCTTGCGCTCCAGTCACTGCTCCGCTCACTACCGTTCGCGGTTCTGTAATTTCACACTCGCGGCCGGCTAATCAGATTGATCACGGCCACAAATAATGCGGCCCCGATGATCGACCAGATGATCGGGAATCGCATCCCGGCCACCGGCAGCGCAATAAGTTCCGGTAAACGAAGTGCCCCCGCGAGCCACGACCCAAGCAACGCGCCGATAAATCCCAGCGCAATCGACACCAGGCATCCCCCGTGTGAATAACCGGTAATGGCCTGACCTATAGCGCCGCAAACACCGGCGATGAGCAGCAACAACAAAAATGGAATTAGCATAAGTGTTCTCTCCGTTTCGGATCCGATCAAGTCGGTTCAATCACGCTTACATCTTGCCGCCTGAGAAAATATTTCCAATCTTAGTCTTCCAAAGACCCTGGCCAATGCGTATAATCGCTATGCCCGTTTGGTTGGCGCCTCTCCTCCCGACCCTTTCTATTTCGCGCGACCCGCGCATATCATTTAGGAGTAAACCCATGTCGAAAATTCTCTCAGTCTCTTTTATTGTTCTCGCAGCCTTCACAGTCGCTTTTTCGCAAGAGCCGAATCGCGACGATCCCCCCAGCACCGGCATTGCGCCAAAAGTTATTAACGGAATCGGCCGCGCCGATGTTCGCGTTCGTGACGAGAAAGGCAATCCTATCAAAGATGCTTACGTCAAACTAGAATCAACTCGCACTGATGGGTTCTTTTGTGAGAGTTGGAACAATACGGACGCTCGCGGCATCGCCGGGCTGTTGCCGATTCACATGGGCAACCTAAAGCTGAAGATCAAAGCGAAGGGTT
>QHXH01000349.1:0-4353 GCA_003222855.1 Acidobacteriota bacterium | reverse complement strand
CGAGAGCTGGAACAATACCGACGCGCGCGGCATCGCCGCACTGTTGCCGATTCACATGGGCAACTTAAAGCTGAAGATCAAAGCGAAGGGTTATCAAAGCCAGGAACTGGATGTGCCCTTCGACCAGTTAGGCGATCCGGTCCGGGTGACTCTGAAGAGGAAGTGAGCTTTTCAATCTTCATTGGCCTCGCGGTTCTATAAGCATTTCGCTCCTGAGGGAGCGATGCGGAGAACCGGGTTTGGAGTTCCGCCTTCAGGCGGCCTGCCGCGTAAACGCGGAACTCCAAACTACGCACCCACCGGCTGCGCAGCCTTCTTATCCGGCGCGTAATAGAGAATTCGATTGCAGTTATCGCAGGTAATGATCTCTTCGCCGCGGCGCACGTCCGCCATTATCTGCGGCCGGAGCGACATGTAACAGGCCATGCAGGCGCCGTTACGCGCTTCGGCTAACGCGACGCCGTCGCGTATTCGAGCACTAATGCGCTTGTAAAGAGCGCTGGTTGTTTTCGGTAATTCTTTCAACAATCGCTCGTGTTCCGCGCGCGCAGCTTCCAGTTGCTGCTGTTGCACCTTTGCCTGCTCGTCGAACGCTTTGAAACCTGCTTCCATTTCACCGCGCAGTTTTTCAACTTCCGGCGCGCGTTCGGCCAATTCTTTTTCAGCAGTGTCAAATACTTCCATCTGCTCGAGCACCTGTGTTTCGAATGCCGAGATCTGTTTGCGCGCGGCGTCGGCCTCGCGAATCGCGGCGGTATATTCGTCCGGCTTCCTGGCGGCCATCAGATTTCGATCGGCCCGTTCGGCGCGTTGCTTCTGCTCGAAAATTTCTTTTTCCACCCGGGCTCGTTCATGAAAAGCCGCGTCGCGCCGCTCTTCCAGCGCGCGAATTTCAAAGGCGCGCTGATCGAACTCTTTTTCGATCTCGGCGCGCCTTTGGGGAATGCTTTCTATTTCGGCTTGTAACGTTCTTATATTCGTATCTGCGTTTTGCAAAGCGATTAACTGCGCTAACTCCGCTTTCACTCTTTATCGACTCCTCAGATATTTGGGTTTGTTAATGATTGTCTTCATGCAAACCAATAATCACACAGAGAGAGGCAGAGGTGCAAGGTGGGAGGTCACGAGATGGATGAGTCCGCGCAGCGGACGATCGACAATAGCCCAGCGATTTATCGCTGGGAACGAAGACGGTTAACCCAAGCAGTCCGTGAAACGGACGGCTGAAATCATCGAAACACATATTGGCGATCGTATTCGACGCCGTGCTTGTCCAGGAGTTCTATAAACTCTTCCTCAAATGTTCGCCGACGATGATGCTCTTTCTGATTGTTGATGTAGGCGATTGTCCGGCTCATTTGTGAGGCGCTAACGCTGAACGCGCCGTAACCTTCTTGCCATCCGAATTTCTTGTATTTAACGAAGGTGTCGTGAGCCCATTTGGACGAACCGCCCTTAATCAATTGAACGGCCTTGGCAAAGCTCATTGTGGCGGGGAGCGATAGCAAGGCGTGAATATGATCACGTGTACCACCTATCGCCAGCGCCTTCATTCGGTTTTCTCGCGCGATGCCACCGATATAAGGCCATAGCCGCGGTTCCAATTCATTGTTGATAAAGGGAAATCTTTCCTTCGTGCTGAAGGTGCAATACATAAGGTTCGTCACGTAGGAGTGTGGCATGTTTTCAGTCGTCCGCTTTGCGGACTGAATTGAGATATCCGATCGTGATCCCAGCCATGAATGGCTGGGCTATTCTCAAGCCGTCCGCTTCGCGGACTAGTCCGTCATTTCGTGAGAGATGAACGAAGTTCTTCAATCGCGGATGGGCCGTCGACGACGGACAGTTCGCCGCGTTCAAATGCATCGATTCGATCTTCTGATTCAACGGCCCACTTCGCTTCGATTTCCTTTATTCGTTCTTCGTCGAGGCTCTCCCACAACACATCTATCAGCGCCGCCCTTTCACCGGGCTCGAGTTTCTCAATCTCGTTTTGGATGGATGCAAGGCTCATGCGCCGATCATTAGACGTGCACTCGGGAATGTCAAGACTTCAAGCAAGACTTCTCACTTCTCTACTTCATCCCAAATCAACACGTGTCTCGTCTCGCGCAACAACAAAGAACCCACGATCACGGTTATCGCAGCAACGATGATCGGATAGTAGAGTCCCGCATAGATGTTCCCGGTTTGCGCGACTATCGACAAACCAATTAGCGGCAACAGGCCGCCAAACACTCCATTGCCAATGTGGTAAGGCAATGATAACGATGTATATCTGATCTTCGCCGGGAAGGCTTCGACCAGGTAGGCCGCGATGGGCCCGTATACCATGGTCACAAAAATAACTTGAATGAAAACCAGCAGGATGAGTTTCCAGGTCACTGGATTAGTCATCAGATTCCCGAAGCCAGAATAGCTCAGCACTTCTTTTGCGGGTTCGAGGGCTCCGTTAATCGAAGTCTGGGGCGTGAGGCTGATTGCCCCGGTCACCGGATTCCGTTGGGATATCGCGGTCACGACGTTAGACCCTGATACCGCCTGCATCGCTTTATAGATTGGCAGGTAAGAGATCGCCGCTAGTAAGCAACCAAGCATCATGATTTTTTTCCGGCCCATGCGGTCCGACAACGCTCCGAAAAAAACAAAGAACGGCATTCCCATCAGCAGCGCCGCGGCAACTACATAGTTGGCCGAAGTGGTATTCACTTTCAAGATCGTTTGCAGATAGAAGAGAGCGTAGAACTGGCCGGTATACCAAACGACTCCCTGGCCCGCCGTAGCGCCGAATAGTGAAACCAAAACCCGTTTCAAGTTCTCCGCTTTTGCGAATGCATCCTTGAGTGGCTGGGCCGATGTCATGCCGGTGCTCTTGAGGTGCCGGAAGATAGGCGACTCTTTCATTCTCAGCCTGACATAAAGCGAAACAGCCACCAGGAAGATTGAAACAATGAAAGGCAACCGCCATCCCCATGAGACGAAGGCTGCCCTGCTCATCCTATTTTGAATGATCAGGATGACCGCAAGTGATATGAACAAACCAAGTGTGGCTGTGATCTGAATGAAGCTGGTATAAAAACCGCGCCGTTCGTCGGGCACATGCTCGGCCACATAGACTGCCGCCCCGCCATACTCGCCCCCGAGTGCCAACCCCTGAAGAATTCGGATAAGCAAAAGAACAATCGGAGCCGCGATCCCGATGGTCGCGTACGTCGGCAGAAAACCGATCAGGGCGGTGGCTCCGCCCATGATAAGCAGCGTCACCAGAAAAGCATATTTGCGTCCGACCAGATCACCTATGCGGCCAAAGAAGAGGGCGCCGAACGGACGAACCACGAACCCCACTGCAAACGTGGAGAGATAAGCGATCAGCGCGAGCGTGTTGTTGCCCTGTGGATAGAAGAGCGGCGAGATGACGGTTGCGAGACTGCCGAAAATGTAGAAGTCATACCACTCGATCATCGTGCCAACCGACGATGCTCCGATCACCTGCCAGATTTTGTAGTCGTCAGCCATTGTGAGTTTTGTCGTTTGTCCGATCAGTAGCGGCCTAAGCGCGGCTTTGCCGCCCGATGTGCGGAAAGGCCAGGCCTTTCCGGCCCAACGCTGAATATCAGTTGAGGCTGGGCTCACGTCGTGTTTTGATTCGAACGATCGTCCCGGGCAGCAGCCCCTCACTCAACCACTCGGAAGAACGTGCGCCACACAGTGTCTGAGTCGAGCAGCACGTCGACCCGATAGATCCCAGGCCGAATTGTCGCCACATCTACTTCCCAGGCAGTATAAGAGAGCTTGTTGGTGTTGACAGTGATTTTTTTCTTACCGGCGTTTTCAAAAATTAACCGATTGTCCAGATCAAAGACGTGCAAAGCCGGTACACCCTTACGTTTTTCTTCCGGCAGCCACGTTACAAAAACAATCAGTTGCTGGTCGCCGCGCGCAAACTCGTATCTCTCTTCGATTACTCGCGGCGGATCAGCTTTTCGGTTGAGCCCGCGCGACAGCGTCCCGCTGAGAACATTTTGAGTGGCCGATAGCGCGGGCATGAATTGGGCCGTAGCCGCAAGTTGCGCGATCGTCGTCGGTGAACCGGTTGAATCATTGACGAGACTGATCGGTATAGCCAGGCCTCCGCGCGTAACAGCTCCGAGGGTGGCATTTCTCGATGCGTAAACCGTGTCGCCGGGAAAAGCGCCCGCAAGTAAACTTCCTCCTACGATTCCGATCACCTCTCCGTAATCGTTCAGCAGCGGCGATCCCACGGCGCGTCGATCAAACGGGTCTGCAATATTGAGGCGCTGGCCCGCCGCGCCAAGCTCCTGTGTGCCGATCAAGAAGGTCTCAGTCAGAACT
>QHXH01000348.1 GCA_003222855.1 Acidobacteriota bacterium | reverse complement strand
CTCGGACTCTATACTCCTGAGAACGAGTCAACCGCCGGAAGAGTTGCGAGCAATAGAGGCCCAATACAGCGGCATCAAAAATAAAGTGCGAATAGGGATCGGGTACATTAGCTCTGGTAATCCCGTAAGCGTACCCGATCGCCAACAGGACAACCAATCCGATGACCTGGGAACGCTGGCTGGCAAATAAACAAACCAGAAACGCACCAATACACAGGAGCAGCGATATCATTTCAGATAACTATATGAATGAGTTCTTGATTTATTCAAGCGTCTTCTGGTAATCGAGATTGCCAAGCATCAGAGCCGCGAATTCCTCTTCGCAACAATCCGGATTAGGGGCCTGTTGAGAATTTCTTGATCATCAATACGGTCCCCATTTGTCGCAAATATCTCGTAGCTGAGAGTTCTCAACAATCGCAGCATTTCAGTGGGAGAGCCGCCGTTTTGACGAACGATTTCGTTATGCAACTCAATAAAGAGGAGTGGGGCATTATCGCGTGATAGCAGTTTGACTCCGCCGCTAATCACCCCCAATTCGTATCCTTCAACGTCAATCTTAACGTGGGTCGGCAACAGATTGAACTCTTCAACCAATCGATCCAGAGTTGTTGTTCGAGTCTGAGTCAGCTCGCTTGCTGTATGTTCTGTTGAAGGAGGTACGAAGTATCCACTCGACAGTATTCCAACAGATACCATCGACTGCCAACCCATTCGATCGCTCACTGCGGCCTGAACAATGTGGAAGCGATTAGAAACCCCGTTCAGTCTAGCTTGTTTCTTAATTAACTGGGCCGCTATAGGCGAAGGATCAACTGCTAAAGCGATTGAATTTGCTCCTCCGTAATGAAGCGCTGCCAGGCTGAAAAGTCCGAAATGAGCGCCGATATCAAACAGAACTGCGCCAGGAGTGATCTCTTTAATAAAGCAATCAAACTCGGCTACTTGGTCCGGATCATCATTTTGAGAAAAGTAAGCAAATCTAAAGGCAGCAGGATGACAGATTAGCGACCACCCCGGGCGCATCTGAACTACATGCTTGGCCCCAACGAGATACTTCGCCTGAGCCCACGCCCATCCCATAGAATTCGTCGGAGAGCGGAGCCAGTTACGAACTTCACGTGGAACGAGGATTCTCGCCAGACGTTTTGCCGTTGCCATTGAGTGCTTTGAAAAAACAGTTCCGTGTCGCAGGATTTGCGACGAGACGTCGGTAAGAGTGCACGCCCTTGCTGGCGGTTCCAGCAGCGCCGAGTCTTCGCCGTAAGGAGCGATTCTCAATAAGGAGTCTCAGCGTATCCGCAACAGTGCGAGCGTCATACGACTAATGAGCAGACTGCACGAGTCATCGATGATCTCACATGCGCCGGCGATCGCCGTCGTGCGCGCGTTCACTTCCGGTTTAGATGAGCAAGTGATTGCGGTCATTCGATAATGGGCTGACGCACGGCAGAACGAAGCACTTCAGCGATTCGGTTCATCTGTCTTAGCGGATCGCATAGTTTTTGGGCGCGTTCCGGCCCCGTAGCGCCGAGTCTTGTCCGCAAATTTGGGTTCTGTATGAGCAGCCGCAAAGACGATGCCAACGCCTTTCGATCTCCCGGAGGCGCAAGTATCCCGCACGAGTCACTCACAATCTCGCACGCGCCGCCGAGGGCAGTCGTTAGAACCGGCAAGCCAGCATAAAGCGCCTCAACGAACACAATTCCGAAAGGTTCTGGCTTTGAGTTCGGCTGGCAATAGATATCTGCCGCTCTCAGTAGTCTTGGCACATTTGAACGTTGATCAAGAAAGCGAATGCGGTCTGCAATTCCTAGTTGAAGGGCCAGTCCCTTTAATCTCTCAAGGTAGTCAATCTCCTGTGGGCGCTGGCCTCCGCCAACTTGCCAACAGATCCAATCAGGCAAGTCTTTGAGCACATGTAGCGTTTCCAAATGCAAAGCGTGGCCCTTCCACGACTCCATCCGGCTGGCTTGGACGATTACCGTGGCAGTTTCCCGCGTTTGTAATTCAGCGCGGATTGCCCTGCGATCACCGTTCGAATGAGTCTCGCGGTTGGCGACGGGACAATAAACCACTTCTGCGGGCAGGCCTGGGTGCCTGTTGCCCAACACGCTCGCCGTAAACTCACTGTTGCATATCGACAAATCGGGCGGCGTTCTATCGCTCCAGCAATCCAGCCAATTCCTTCTGCGATTCGCGTTATGAAACCAAGAGACCAACGGCAAACCTGACGACCGCAATACAGGACCAAAGATTGCTCGCGACCAACTCGAATGGCACACGCCTAAATCAAAATCATTTTTGTCCACCAGCTCACGGAGAGTTCGCCGCGCGCGCAGCACCGACCCGACTTGTCTCAAGCGCACCTTTCCCAGTTGATGGACCGGCGCTCCTGCCGCAGTCAATTCTTCTTTCAAACGTCCTTCAAAGCAGAGGGCGAAGTGCGATTCCATTTGCGGGCAGAGGTCACGGTGGCGCGTCAACGAGACTAACATTGTCTCAACGCCGCCGTACAAATTGCCGCTGTGAACGTGCAGAACGCGCATTAAAAGATACACGGCATTAGAGTCGTCTTAAAACCATGAGCATATCAAACGAGGCCTTACCATAATCCCATCCGATATCGAGTTCGGCAATACGATGCAACGCGCGATAGAGGGCGTTGCTTGTTCGTTGCAGACGATAAAAGGGCCACAGCACAAAATCTGAGAGCGGAAGCAGTAGCAGCCCTCCGGTCCGGGAGGCTTCTAGTTGCCATCCATCACCGAGTAGCTCGTGCAGTTCTTTCCTCGTAAAATGATGATGCCATACAACGTCCTCTGAGCCTCGTTCATAGCCGGCATCCCGACAACCCCTTTTCAAGATCAGACGATAAAGACTCGGCAGTCGAAACCGGAGATTGTTTGAATCCAAAAAGGCGAACATGCCAGCGTGCGGTACGCGCAATACCAAG
>QHXH01000347.1 GCA_003222855.1 Acidobacteriota bacterium | reverse complement strand
GGCGGCCTTGCGGCGCGTCGGACTCAGCGGACGCGATGGCGCCGGACTCGATCCCTGCGCCGCGATTCAAACGATGATTGAACTGGCTCCCGGTGAGACTCGCGAGGTGATCTTTCTTTTGGGCCAGGCGGAATCAATCGAACAAGCTCGTGCCATTAACGTGCGCTTTCGCAGCACACCTGAAGTGAACGAAGCGTTCGAGCGCGTGCTCGGGTTCTGGGACCAAACATTGGGCACGATCGAGATCAAAACTCCCGATACTTCGATGGACACGCTGGTGAATCGTTGGTTGCTGTACCAGGCGCTGGCCTGCCGGGTCCGTGGACGATCAGCTTTTTATCAGTCAAGCGGCGCCTTTGGATTCCGCGATCAATTGCAGGACGTGATGGCCCTGGTTTACTCCCAGCCGCAGGTTGCGCGTGAACAGATTTTGCGCGCCGCATCACGCCAGTTTAAGGAGGGCGACGTGCTGCATTGGTGGCACGAGCCCTCGGGTCGCGGGGTGCGCACGCGCTTCTCGGATGATCTGCTTTGGTTGCCCTACGTAACTTCGTTCTACGTTAATGCGACTGGCGACTATTCCGTGCTGGAAGAACCGGTGCCGTTTATCGAAAGTGAAGAGTTGAAACCGGATCAGGTCGAAAGTTACCTGCAACCAACCATCTCGGCGGACAGCGCCACAGTAATCGAACATTGCGCGCGGGCGATCGATCGCAGTCTGGGTTTAGGCAAGCATGGCTTGCCCTTAATGGGATCTGGCGACTGGAACGACGGCATGAATCGCGTCGGCGCCGGCGGGAAGGGCGAAAGCGTCTGGGTTGGTTGGTTTCTATCCACGGTGCTGACTGGCTTTGCGCCATTGTGCAAACGATATCAAATGAAGGAACGCGCGACACGCTACGGCCGGCACGTTGATAAATTGAAGAAAGGGCTGGAGCAAGCCTGGGACGGAGACTGGTATCGACGCGCATATTTCGATGACGGCACGCCGCTCGGATCTGCGCAGAACGATGAATGCCGAATTGATTCCATCGCGCAAGCGTGGGCGGTAATTTCAGGGGTAGCCGATTCCTATCGGGCCGGCCGCGCGATGGCCTCCGTTGACGAGTACCTGGTGCAACGCGGCGAGGGGTTAATCATCCTGTTCACGCCTCCATTCGACAAAACAAATTTGGATCCGGGATACGTCAAAGGCTATGTCCCGGGCGTGCGCGAAAACGGCGGTCAATACACCCACGGCGCGTTGTGGACAGTGATCGCGTTTGCAATGTTGGGCGACGGCGACCGCGCAGGTGAACTCTTCGCGCTCCTCAATCCAATCAACCACGCTTCGACCCGGGCCGGTTTGCATAAGTACAAAGTCGAACCCTACGTGGCCATGGCAGATGTCTACGCCGTCCCGCCGCATACGGGCCGCGGCGGCTGGACCTGGTACACGGGCTCAGCCGGCTGGATGTATCGCGCAGTCCTGGAATACATTCTCGGATTCAAGTTGGCCGGTGATCGTCTGCGCATTGATCCCTGTATCCCGCGCGGCTGGCGTGAGTTTGAAATTGTTTATCGCCATCGCAATACGACCTATCGCATCAAGGTTGAGAACCCGCATTCGCTTTGTCGCGGTATTGCCGAAGTTAAGCTGGATGGCGTCGAGCAGTCGAATCATTTCGTACCGCTAAGTGACGATGGTCTCACTCATGAAGTGCGGGTGACGATGGGCGAGCAGATTAAAATAGATAAAGAATCTCCGCTCAACAAGCATGAGACCGCTCAGCCATAACACAGGTCGCTCCGCGGATGACTGGAGGCAACCGTCTCGGTTGCTGTTTGAACGGTGTAGGCAAGCCAGGACGCTTGCGCTCCAGTCCTGCGGCACGCGAGGACGCTTGCGCTCCGAAACTGTGACAAGAAAAGAGGCCGCAATTGCGGCCTCTTTTCTGATGGAACGAGGGAAGCTGCCCTTCCAAGAAGCTGATCTTCTAATCAGCCGCAGCGCTGTGGGCACGCGCGATCAGCTCTGTTTCGACGGCAGCCGAAACGCGACCTTCGGATTTTGTTCCTTCGGGGCGTCGTCCATTATCAGCTGAACTTGCCTTCGGCCCGTCGGCAGCGAGAGCTTTTTGGTCGCGAACGTAAGTGAGCCATGGTCCGGGTGGTTGGCGTTCGCCCGACGTGATCTCAAAAAACATCTTCTGAATGTTCGCGGTGATTTCGCCGCGCCCTGCGTTGCCAATGTCGATGCGATCGACCGAACGAATCGGAGTAATCTCGGCGGCCGTGCCGCTGAAGAATAGTTCGTCAGCAACATAGAGCGCCGCGCGTTGAATGCTGCGTTCTTTGATCGTAAGTCCGAGTTCGCCGCAAATCTGAATCACGCTATCGCGCGTGATGCCGGGCAGCACCGAAGACGAAAGCGGAGGCGTGTTCACAACGCCGTTGCTGACCAGAAAGATGTTCTCGCCCGAACCTTCCGAAACGTAGCCGCGATCGTCGAGCGCGATGCCTTCTGCAAAACCGTTGACCAGCGCTTCCATCTTGATCAATTGCGAATTCATGTAATTCGCGCCGCTCTTGGCCATGGCGGGCAGGGAATTAGGCGTCAGGCGATTCCAGCTCGAGACGCAAACATCGACACCCTTTTCGATCGCTTCGTCACCCAGGTACTTGCCCCAATCCCACGCGCCGATGTAGCAAGCCAGCGGGTTCGGAAAAGGATTCACGCCGAAGGCCGGATGTGCTTCGTCAAGACTGCGGAACAGAATCGGACGGATGTAGCATTGCTCGAGGCCGCTGCGCCGCACCAATTCGATCGAAGCATTGCAAAAATCATCCACGTTCCATCCGTGATTCATGCGATAGACTTTGGCGGAATTCAAGAAACGTTGCATGTGTTCGCGCAAGCGAAAAATCGCCGGCCCGCGTTTCGTCGCATAACAACGAATGCCTTCGAAAACGCTCGACCCATAATGCAGAACGTGCGACATCACGTGCACGCGCGCGTCATCCCATTTGATGAACTCGCCGTCGTGCCACACCACATCGCAAATGCGCGGAGTTGCCACGTCTGTTGTCTTGCCACTGCCTGGAAACATGTTTTGATTCTCCTTTGGAGACTTAATGTAAAGCGGGATCGTAAAAGGGTGAATTGACAAAGCACGATACTCTAAAGTCGCGCGCGTTTGCAAGACGCCATACATGCGCCAGAATGAACATATATAAGTAGTACGAAACGCAGCCGAAACTGGTTTTGAAATGTTTACGAATTGGAATCTTCGTCCAATGATTTGGTCGTTCGCTTGCTTAAGAACAGCAGCCTTCGTACGATCCTGAGTAAGCGTTGTTTTCGACTGGAAAAGCAAAAGGTGTTCTTACAGATGCGTGTGCGCCGTGCGAGAGCGGTAAAGATCCTGGGCGCGGGCCTGTTTTTGACTCAGCTACTGAACTGCAGCAATCCCAACAACTTCATGACAAATAATTCCGAGACTACTCGTGTGGCCGGCGATCCACTTTCAATCCATCGGCGCGCAATCATTATTGATATGCACGCCGATACGGCACAGCGCCTCGTCGATGAAAATGCCGATTTGCAGAACCGCTTGCCGGACGGGCACTTTGACGCGGTGCGCGCGAAAGAAGGCGGTCTCGACGCGCAGTTCTTTTCAATCTGGGTCGAGCCGGAGTTGTTTGGCGGTGGCGGGACGCGCGCGATGACGCGGGCCGACATTCAGATTGAAGCAGTGCGCAATCTGGCCGCGAAACATCCGGAAACCTGGGAACTGGCCACCACAGCCGATGACGTGCGACGCATCGCCGCGGCTGGGAAAATTGCCGCGCTGATGGGCCTGGAAGGCGGCTATGCGATCGATGAGAAGATTGAAAACGTCGAGCGATATTACAAGCTGGGTGTGCGCTACATGTCCGGCGCCTGGAGCGTGAGCACGAGCTGGGCGGGATCGTCAGGTGATGAAATCGGGAAGACGCGCGGCCTCACTGACTTCGGCCGTGCGGTGATTCGCGAGATGAATCGGTTGGGCATGAT
>QHXH01000346.1 GCA_003222855.1 Acidobacteriota bacterium | reverse complement strand
ATCGTCGAATACCTCGCGATGACAAAGATTGCGCTCGGCGTGATGCCGACCCAGGAGCAGATCGTGGTGGAGCGTTTCTTTGATGAGAACGGCAGCACGCATGTAGTTATTCACGCGCCATTCGGCAGTCGCTTGAATCGCGCGTGGGGATTGGCGCTGCGTAAACGTTTCTGTCGCAGTTTCAATTTCGAACTACAGGCTGCCGCCACGGAAGATTCGATCGTGCTTTCGCTTGGGCCCACCCACAGTTTTCCGCTCGATACGATTTTCAACTATCTCAATTCGAAATCTGTGTGCGACGTGCTGACGCAGGCGCTGCTCGACGCGCCGATGTTTAATATCCGCTGGCGTTGGAACGCGACCCGCGCGCTGGCAATTCCGCGCTGGCGCAGCGGCGGCAAGGTCGCGCCGCAACTGCAACGCATGGCCGCGGAAGACTTGTTGGCGCTGGTGTTTCCCGATCAATTAGCGTGCGCTGAAAATCTTACTGGTCCTGTCGAAGTGCCCGCTCACCCGCTCGTCGAGCAGACGGTCCGCGATTGTTTGGAAGAGGCGATGGACCTGCGCGGTTTGGAGGCGTTGCTGCGATCGATCGAACGTGGCGAACGCACACTGATAGCCCGTGAGATGAATGAGCCTTCGCCGCTGGCCCAGGAAATCCTGACGGCGAAGCCTTACGCCTTTCTCGATGACGCGCCGGCTGAAGAGCGGCGCACGCTGGCGGTGATGAACCGCCGCTTTCTTGATGCCGAGACAGCAGCAGATTTGGGCAAGCTGGATCAAGCGGCCATCGATCGAGTGCGCGAAGAGGCCTGGCCATCAGCTGAAAATGCAGACGAGTTGCACGACGCGCTGATGCAGCTTGGATTTGTTACGGTTGAGGAAGGAAAGCGAAATGATTGGCAGTCGTTGTTTGATGAACTGGTGACTGAGCGAAGAGCAACGGTATTGACTTCGCATGAGGATGCGAAACCGCAGAGCACGCAGAGTTCTTCGCAGACAAGCGCAGAGGAACAATTGATCTCGGCGTCCTCTGCCAACGACTCTGCGTCCGCTGCGATTGATCTGTGGGTGGCCGCAGAGCGTCTGAATCTGCTTGGCGCGATTCATCCCGGAGCCTCGTTAACGCCTCAGATCGACCCGCCATCGACATACGCCGCGGAAGAATGGTCTTTCGAGAATGCTTTGGTCGAGATTGTGCGCGGCAGGTTGGACGGACTTGGACCAATCACCTCGGACGAATTAGCGAATTCGTTTTCGCTGCCCATGAATCAAATCGAGGTGGCGCTAGCGAAACTAGAGAGCGAAGGCTTTGCGATGCAGGGACAATTCACGCCCAGCGCTCGGGGCAGTAGCCCGACGCGGCAGCCGCAGACGCGCAGCCCGGCTGGGGTGGGGGCGGTGAGGGAGGGCGTAGGCGAAAGCGCTGGTGAGGTGCGGGCAGGGATGCCCGCGGTCCAACCTGCGCTCCCGGAGTGGTGCTCGCGCCGCTTGCTGGCGCGGATTCATCGATACACTCTGAATCGGCTGCGAAAAGAGATCGAGCCGGTGTCCGCGGCCGATTTCATGCGTTTTCTTTTTGTCTGGCAGAAGGTCGCGTCTGAGCACAAGGTTGAAGGGGCTCAGAGCGTCGCGGCGATTCTGGATCAGCTTGAAGGTTTCGAGGCGCCGGCGGGTTCATGGGAATCGGAAATACTTCCCGCGCGCGTCACGGATTACGATCCTGCATGGCTCGACGCGCTGTGCGTGTCCGGGAGACTGACCTGGCTGCGTCTGTCGCCGCCGCGCCTGTCACCGGAAAAGGTCAACACTTCATCTCCGGTTCGCAGCACGCCGATGGTCCTGCTCAATCGGAAAAATGTGGCGACGTGGGCCAGGGCTTTTCCGCCACGCGAAAACGGCGCGCAACTCAGCACCAACACCCAAACTGTTCATGAATATCTGAAAGAGCACGGCGCGTCATTCTTCGCCGATATCGTTTCCGCAACTGAGCTGTTGCCGAGTATGGTCGAAGAGGCTCTAGGCGAATTAGTGTTTCGCGGCCTGGTGACGGCGGACAGCTTCACGGGTTTGCGCGCGCTGCTGACACCCTTGAGCAGGACAACCCATCGAGAGATCGAGAAGCGACGAAGAAAACGAAAAGCTGTCTACAGCATGGATGAGGCTGGGCGATGGGTGCGCTTGAAAGAGCGATCATCGGCTGCGACTGACCCGCCATCAACCGCTGCGAATCAGGCGATCGATCGTGAAGCGCTGGAAGAAATCGCGCTCAAGTTGCTGCAACGTTATGGCGTGATGTTCCGTAAAGTTCTCGATCGTGAATCGATTAATGTACCGTGGCGAGATCTGCTGCGAGTGTATCGCCGCCTCGAAGCACGCGGCGAGATTCGCGGCGGTCGCTTCATCGGTGGATTCTCAGGCGAGCAATTCGCATTAGCCGAGGCGGTGACCTTACTGCGTTCGATTCGTCGCACGCCGGCGGACGGCTCGATGATTTCAGTCAGCGCCGCCGATCCACTTAATCTGCTCGGCATTGTCGTTCCCACCGGACGACTTTCACCATCGGCATCGAATAGGGTTCTTTATCGTGACGGTGTGCCGATCGCGCTCATGGAAGCAAAGGAGATACGCTTTCTTATAGAGATGACTCCTGCGGAACAGTGGCAGGCCCGACAGGCGTTGCTGCGGCGTCACGTTCCGCCAAAAGTGCGCGCCTACCTCAGTCAAACCGGACG
Source organism: Acidobacteriota bacterium (assembly GCA_003222855.1). Classification (GTDB taxonomy): domain Bacteria; phylum Acidobacteriota; class Blastocatellia; order Pyrinomonadales; family Pyrinomonadaceae; genus UBA11740. The sequence goes on along the minus strand of QHXH01000346.1, from coordinate 504 downwards.
CACGGCTTCGCCGCCTCAAGTCTCAGCCCTTACACATTGACTGACTAACTGAACCGGCTTGCGGTTGAAGTATCAGGCGGCCTGCCCCAGGCCTCGTACAAGCCGCATTGGCGGCGGCACGCGCATCGAGACGTCTCCTTGAGAGATGATCCCGACAAGTCGTCCTGAATAATTAACGACGGGAATACACCGAAGCTGGTGTTCTTCCATCGCCAACAGGGCGCTGATTACATCATCATCTTCACGGCAGGCGACGACGGCGGCGGTCATCACGTCATAGACGCTGGTGCGAATTGCATCTCGCGATTCGCCCACAACCTTAAGCGCAAGGTCGCGATCGGTGACAATGCCAATCAATTCTCTCTTTAGTTCGTCTGTGACTACCGGCACCGATCCAATTCGCTCGCGCCGCATCAGGCGAGCTGCCTGGCCGACCTTATCTTCCGGCAGACAACAAACTGGGTTGTCAGTCATGACGTCGTGGCACTTCATGGTTTCGTCTCC
>QHXH01000345.1 GCA_003222855.1 Acidobacteriota bacterium | reverse complement strand
GTGCGCCCGGGACGGCGGCAATTATCTTCTCAACATCGGGCCCAAACCTGATGGCACGATTCCTGAAGAGTCGGTCCGCATCCTGTCTGCGGTCGGCGACTGGATGAGCAAAAACGCGGCGACCATTCGCGAATCTGACACTTGCCAACCACGCCGCGGCAATTATCTAAGCTTCACGCGCAAGGGCAACACGCTTTACGCGCACGTTCATTACTGGCCGGGCGAAACCGTGGTGATTGGGAATCTCTTGAATAAAGTTCTGTCGGCAAAGATGTTCGCCAGCGGCGAGCCGGTGAAATTTCAGCAGGATGAATTTCGCATCCGGCTTACCGGATTGCCAAAGAAAGCACCCGACCTGGTGACGACTTTCGCGCTCGAACTGGACGGCGAGCCGAAGCAGGATCACGAAGGCAAGCGGGCAGTGAAACCGCGCGAGCCTGTTTACAAGTCTGTCTGATCTTTTGAGCGCGGTGTGTTTCTATTTTCCATTTGATATTTGATATCTGCCGTTTGTCATCGATAGTGCCGGCTGAAGTAGTCAAAACCAAAATCTGAAAAATGAAAAATGTCCAATGACAAATGGTAAATGATCTGATCGTCGATAGCCATCAGCATTTCTGGCAGGTTGGACGGTTCGACTATCCCTGGATGAGTCCCGAAGTCGATGTGCTTTGTCACGACTACTTGCCGGCGGCGCTCGCGTCCGTCCTGAACCGGAACCGGGTCGATAGAACGATTCTCGTGCAAGCGAGCAACAGCCTCGAAGAGACGCGCTGGTTGTTGAGTCTGGCGGATCAACACGCTTTCATCGGCGGAATAGTTGGGTGGGTGGATTTAGAGAGTGCTGAGGTTGCGCGCCAGTTAGATGAATTCACCGCGCACCCAAACTTCAAGGGCGTGCGACATCTGGTGGAAAGCGAGCCGGCCGATGATTGGCTGATTCAGGACCAGGTGGTGAATGGCTTGCGTCAGCTTTCATCAAGAGGCCTGTCGTATGATTTGCTGGTCCATACGCGGCACTTGAAGCATGCCAGGAGGGTCGCTGACGAATGTCCAGAGTTACACTTCGTCATTGATCATCTGGCAAAGCCGCCGGTTGCCCGCAGGGAGATCGATGACTGGGCGCGGCATCTGAAAGAAACAGCGTTGCGTCCAAACGTCTGGTGCAAGCTTTCAGGCCTGGTAACGGAAGCAAATTGGGCCAACTGGCGGGTCGAAGATTTGCGGCCTTATGTTGAGAAGGCGCTGGAATATTTTGGCCCGGCCCGCATGATGTTTGGCAGCGATTGGCCCGTCTGTTTGTTGGCGGCGTCGTACGATCAGGTGTTGGAGTCATTTGAGATATTGCTGGCCGGTCTTGATGAGAAGGGTAAGCGTCAAATCTTTTCAGAGAGCGCGATCGAGTTTTATCGAATTGAGGACGAAGAAATATGGAGTGCGGCGGCTTGACGCCGCTTTCCAATCGGTCAAGTCAAACAAAATTGTAAGGTACAATGTTATCGACGAGATGAAAAAGCGGCGTCGAGGCACCCCACGCGAGATGCTCGCGCAGGGACCCCGCCGCCGCCGCACTCCAAAATGTCTCAGACCTATTTCATAACCGGAGCGCAAGGCTGCATTGGTTCGTGGATTGTGAAGGCGCTGGCCGACCGTGGCGATGCACCGGTCGTTTTCGATCGCAGTGAAGACGCGCGCCGCCTGAATGCGATCATGGTGCCGAGTGCTCTTGAACGCGTGCGGTTTATCGTTGGCGATATCACGGACGTGACTGCAGTGCGTTCAGCTCTGGAAAGATCCGGTGCTCGCCGCGTGATTCACCTCGCGGGATTGCAGGTGCCGGCTTGCAAAGCTGATCCGGTAGCCGGCGCTTTTGTGAATGTGATTGGCACCTTGAATGTTTTCGAATCGGCTAAGTCAGCCGGCGTCGAGCGGGTCGTTTATGCCAGCTCGGCGGCTGTCTTCGGAGGCGGCGAGATTGAGACACCCGTTGACGAGAGCGTCGCAACTGAGCCGGCCACGCACTACGGGGTCTTCAAACGCACCAACGAAGGGAATGCGCGAGTCTATTTTCTGGATCACGGACTGAACAGTGTTGGGCTAAGACCTTTGACGGTGTACGGCGTCAATCGAGATGCAGGTTTGACGAGCGATCCGACGAAAGCGATGAAGGCCGCCGTCCTGGGTGTTCCGTTTCGAATTCGTTTTAGCGGAGCCACTGATTTTCAGTATGTAGAGGATACTGCCGCCGCATTCTTACGTTGTGCCGATGGGGCGCCCGCAGGAGCAATGGTGTTCAATCTGCACGGCGAGACTGTGGACGTCGAAAGGATCGCGAACGTTATCAACCAGAACACGGAGCGCGAACTGGTGAGCTTTGGCGGGCCGCTAATTCCGATCGCCCCGGCCCTGGATGATGCAGCCATCAAGCGCGTGATTGGCGATTTGCCGTCGACCCCACTTGAAGTTGGGGTGCGCGAAACGATGCGCCGCTTTACGGAACTACGTGAGGCCGGCCGTTTGGATACGAGTGACATAGATTCAGAAATTTCGGCAGTGTCCTAATCTTAAAAGTGGCACGGGCGTCCCGCCCGTGAGTCCACGCGCAGGATGCGCGTGCCACGTCAATTAGGACACGGCAATACAAGAGAGGACCTTTTGAGCACTTCGATTGGAGCATGGGAAAATCCGGCTGCGCTGGGCGACACCCGCGCCACGATGCGAGCCGGGGTGCTGTGTGGCGTCGAGCGAGTGGAAGTGCGTGACGTTCCTTTACCGGTTGCCAAGGCTCATGAAGTGGTCGTGCGGGTGTCCGCCGTGGGGCTGTGCGGCACTGATGCGCACATTTTCGCGGGCCATGCGAATTACAATACCGACGAGTATGGGCAACCCATTCCTTTCGATGTCGATCCGCAGATCCTGGGCCACGAAATCAGCGGCTGTGTCGAAGAAGTAGGCGGCGAAGTCAATGACCTCGCGCGCGGCGATCGGGTGGTTATTGATCAGGGACTGAATTGTCTTAGTCTGAGACGCGACACGCTTTGCGAGTATTGCCGGACCGGCGATTCACATCAATGCGAGTCCTACGCCGAACATGGCATCACTGGACTGCCCGGCGGACTGGCTGAGTTCATCGCAGTGCCCGCGGTTAATGCTATCCCAGTCCGTAGCGATCTGAATTTGATGCTCGCCGCGATGGCTGAGCCGTTAGGCTGCGTTATCCATGCGTCCGATTCAGTCGCGCGCGCCCAGGCACGGTATCAGTTGAATGGAGACTCGGGTGGCCGTCACGTCGAATCGGTGCTCGTGTGCGGCGCCGGTCCCGCGGGACTGATGTTTGTCCAGTATCTAAGACGCGTGCTCGGCTACAAGGAATTGTTATTGGTAAGCGAGCCTAACCCGGAGAAAAGGAATCTATCTCTGCAGCTCGGAGCAGACCAGGGTATTGATCCGGGTGATCGCGATGCGGTCGAGGCCGTTCATGATTACACCGCGGGCAAAGGCGTCGATTATCTGATTGAAGCATCGGGCGCCGGACGGGTGCTGGCGTTTATTCCCGGACTGATTCGAAAACAGGCAACCGTGTTGCTCTATGGTCACGGTCACGCGGGCGTGGATCTCAGCGTGCTGAATAACCTTATGTTCCGCGAACCAACGATAATTACACCCGTAGGTGCATCAGGTGGGTTCGAATCAGACGGCCGTCCTTCGGCGTACGTGCGCGCATTGAAACTCATCGAGCAGGAGCGAATCGATGTCACCCCGTTCATTACCCACCGTTACACTTCGCTTGAATCTGTGCAGACTGCTTTAGCCACGGACATCCACACGCCGGGATACATCAAGGGAGTTGCCGATTGCCGATTGCCGATTATGAATTGGCTATATACTGCATACTGCTCCGCGAGATCAGACTGTCGTTCATGAGATTATGTCTGCTGATTCACACACAATCGGCAATCGGCAATCGGCAATCGGCAGTGGCCTCAAGGTCGGACTGTTTGTGACCTGCATTGTCGATCAAATGTGGTCCAGCGTCGGCACGAGCACCGTCGAAGTGTTGCGGCGCGCGGGCTGCGAAATCGAGTTTGATGAGCGGCAGACGTGCTGTGGCCAGCCGGCTTTCAATACCGGATATCGGGCGGAAGCGCGGCGAGTTGCCGAGCGCTTCATTCAATTGAGCGAAGAGAGCGAGGCGGAATTCATCGTCAGTCCTTCCGGTTCGTGCACCGCGATGGTGCATCACTACGAAGTCTTATTTGCGGAAGATGAAGAGTGGCGCCGGCGAGCGCGGGCAGTGGCCGCCCGCACCTTTGAGTTCAGCTCGTTTCTGGTGCGCGTGCTAAAAATCACAGACCTCGGCGCTCGCTTCAAGGGGCGAGTCACATGGCATGATGCGTGTCACGGTTTGCGCGAATTAGGCGTGCGCGATGAGCCGCGCACCTTGATCAGAAATGTGCGCGAAACAGAGTTCGTTGAGCTGGAAAACGCCGATGCCTGTTGCGGTTTTGGCGGCACCTTCTCCGTTAAATATCCGGAGATATCAGCCGCGATTCTGGACCAGAAAATTGAGGCCATCGAAACTTGCGGAGTCGATACGGTCGTTTCCGGCGATGCGAGTTGCCTGATGCAAATCGGCGGTCGCCTGTCACGAATCGGATCGAAAGTTCGAGTGATGCATCTGGCGGAATTGCTGGCGCAGACTTGAGGAGATTGGGCGGTAGCCCGACCGTTAGGGAGGGCGTAGTCTTTGACCGATAGAAAACGCGCCCTTCCTAACGGTCAGGCTACTGCCCCGTATTGAATGAATCACCTAACCACCGAAACCTTCGATGCCAATGCCCGCGCCGCGCTGACTGACTTACAGTTGCGAGGGGCGCTGCGGCAGGCGACATCATTGTTCGGCAAACGCCGGCTGGCGGCGGCGCAGAGCTTGCCCGATTGGGAAGACTTGCGAACACAGGCGCGCCGCATCAAGGACGAGACACTTCTTCATCTCGACAGATATCTGGAAGAGTTCACTGCGAATGCGGAAAAGGCGGGCGCCCGGATTCATTGGGCCCGCGACGCTGCTGAAGCAAACGAAATCGTCAAGCGACTTGCGCGCGAACGCGCGGCGCGACTGGTCGTCAAGAGCAAGAGCATGACGACTGAGGAAATTCATCTGAACGCGGCGCTCGAGGCCGAAGGCATTGAAGCGCTCGAGACTGATCTCGGCGAGTACATCATCCAGCTGGCGGGTGAAACGCCTTCGCACATTATCGCTCCCGCCATTCACAAGACGAGACATCAGATCGCCGAGTTGTTTGTTGAGAAGCTGGGCATCGCTCCTACCGATGACATTCCCACGTTGACGATTACCGCGCGGCGCGTGCTGCGGGAAAAGTTTGGTGCTGCCGACATCGGTATCAGCGGCGTAAATTTCGGCGTGGCCGAAACGGGAACCATTTTGATTCTGGAGAATGAAGGAAACATTCGGCTGACGACGAGCTTGCCGAAAACTCACATCGCGGTGATGGGAATCGAAAAGGTGATCCCCCGCTTCGAGGATCTCGAAGTGTTTCTTAAGCTACTGCCGCGCTCTGGCACGGGGCAGCATCTCACTGCATATCAATCATTGATCACAGGCGCCAG
>QHXH01000344.1 GCA_003222855.1 Acidobacteriota bacterium | reverse complement strand
GCGCGTTCAGGTTCGTCTTTATGATGAGACTGGAAATCACTCGTCCGCGCGCAGGGATTATCGAGCGCACGGACTTAAAAATGCCGGCAACGAAGACGAGCAGTACGCAGATATTCTTCGAGCTCATTTGTTGAAATCCGATAAGCCGTTGATCGTCGACAATGCGCGGAAATATTCGCATTCCGCGGAGGTTCTTGCTCGGGACATCGGTTCCTTTGCGAAGCGTTCGGGCGTGCAGTCACAGATAGCTTATCCGCTCACAGTCAACGAAGAGTTTCGCGGGATTATCTCTATTCATCAGACGGACCGCGTGCGCCGCTGGACTGAAGACGAAGTGTTATTGGTCGAATCTGTCGCGGCGCAACTAGCGACTGGTATCGCGCAGGCGGAGCTTTTTGAAATGGTCGCCCAGGCCAAAAAGCAATGGGAATCGACTTTTGACGCGATGTCCGATGGCATCTTCATTTTCGATCGCGAAGGCTGCCTGGTACGCGTGAATCGCGCCGGCGCGGCTATGGAGCTTGCGCCGCCGGAATCGTTGCTCGGGCGGAAGTGTTGCGACATTTTGCGTACGGAAGACGGCACGTCATGTATCGTCGAGCAAGCGTTGCGACAGTCAGAAAGCATCAACGTCGAAATCGTTCCGGTGCACCTCGATCGTCCCGTGCTGGTAACCGTCGAATCAGTTTTGGACGAACGCAGTCAGACGGTCGGCGCCGTTTGCACCGCGCGCGATTTGTCAGAGCTGCGCAAAGTCGAGGCCGTAGCGCGCGAACGGCAATCGCTGCTCAAGAACATCATGGAGAGCGCGCGCGAAGCGATTTATGCGCTCGATTCCGAAGGCCGTTACAAGTGGTGCAACCATGCGATGCTGGAGATGACCGGTTACAAGTTGGATGAGATCATTGGTCACAGCTTCCTTGAACGGACACACGAAGAGGATCGCCAAATGCGTCAAGAGCGTTTCGTCCAGGCGCTCAAGGGCGAGGCGCAAAGTTTTGAGTCTCGCTATGTTGCTCGCGATGGCAGCATTCGATTCGCCGCAGTTAATAACGCGCCCATCATCGTCGATGGTGAGACAACGGGCGTGCTGGGAATCGCGCACGATATTACCGAACAGAAGCAGGAGCGCGATCGCGCCGCGCGCGCCGATAAATTGAGGGCGCTGGGCCAGCTGGCATCGGGGGTGGCGCATGACTTTAATAATTCGCTGGCCGCGATTCTGGGGCGCGCGCAATTGATCCTGCGCCGGGTGAAAGATGAAGAATTGATTCGCAGCCTTGGCATCATTGTGACGGCTGCCGAAGACGCGGCGTCGACCGTCCGCCGCATCCAAACCTTTGCGCGAAAATCCGTCGCGACTGAGCTGGAGTTGCTCGACGTTGGCAACCTGTTGCGCGATGCGATCGAGATCACGCGCACGCGCTGGCAAAACGAAGCGCTCGCCGCCGGGCTTAATATTGACGTGGTGTTGAATGCCGAACACCAGTCGTTTACGGCAGGCAATGCCTCAGAACTGCGTGAAGTTTTCGTTAACCTGATCGTCAACGCAGTCGATGCAATGCCACACGGAGGCAGCCTGAAGATTTGCTGCAAGCGCAAAGGCGATCGAATCAAACTGAGATTTGCCGATACTGGAACTGGCATGAAAGAAGAAGTGCGTGAGCGAATCTTTGAGCCGTTCTATACCACCAAAGGTGTTCATGGCACTGGTCTGGGGCTGGCGGTGAGCTATGGAATCATTGAACGACACCTGGGGATGATTAGCGTTGAGTCGCAGCCGGGAAAAGGAACAACCTTTCACATAGACTTGCCGTTTGCCGAGAACCAGGAAGAATCGAAACAAAAGGCGGGAAAGATATCGTCGACCAAGTCGCTTTCGATTCTCGTAATCGACGATGAGAAATCTGTCCGCGAAACTTTGGCTGAGATGCTCGCCGATCTGGATCACAAAGTGCAGACTGTGGATGGCGGTCGAGCCGCCCTTAAGAAGCTCGCGGCCGAAGATTTCGATGTCGTATTTACTGATTTGGCGATGCCGGAGATGGATGGATGGGAAACTGCGAGAGCAATCCGTCAGCAAAAGGCGAATCTGCCGGTAGTACTCGTCACCGGTTACGGAGCGACGGCGCGACCACCTTCGGGCGAGCAGGATCTGGTTGCTGCGGTAATTGGCAAACCCTTTGATTTTGATCAGGTGGCCTCGACCCTGGCGATGGTCCGCAAGCCCTCGAAAACTTCAATCGAAGATCCGGTCCTGGTGAGGTAATCCTGCGAATAGTTCACGGAAACGGTAACGCACGTTTCGCGCCGCCTTCCCAAATTAATTCCCGGCCGAGTTCGTGGCTCAGATAATTCAGATTGGCGACGGCCAGGATAAGTGCTGATTGCAGCGCCTGGATCGAATCGTAACCGTGACCAACTTGCGCATTCTGGTCGCCTAATCCGATTATTTGAAACAGACATTGATAGTCGTCGGTGTTACTGGAGGGTTGAGGTTTTCCGACAAAAATGCTGACGATCCTTTTCGTGTTTGACTCGTCGAAATAATAAAGTTGTCGCGTCGCAATTATTTCTCCGACACCCTCAAAGTTCATTTTGCTCTCCTTGCCAAATGAACCAGCGTGCGTCGCGAGGTCAGACTCTGTCAGGTATGAGAGCACCCCGCTGGGCAAAATTCAGTCGCTTGCTTATCTCGCCGATTGATGAATCCGGGTGGGAACAATCCAGGCGCGCGACTCGGCTTTCAGTTCGCCCACGTCAATCCAGCCAGAGAGACGCGTAATTACCATCGGGGCCGCATCCGAAGACTTGCGCTCGGCGCGAGCATAAGCTTGGTTCGTACTGTGCATTGATGTGGTCGTTGAGTTTGTCATTGTCTTATTCCTCTCTTCAGATCGTTTGATTAGGCTCAGAGCCAACTGCTGACTGTCAGTGCACGCTCATCAGACCGGCGCTGGCGGTGAAACCCACTCCGAAGCCCACAACCATCGCCGGGCCGGCCCATTCCTTCTTGCCTGCCAGCATGAATCCCGTCGAAGCACTCGAGAGGTTTCCGTAATTCTCGAGTACGTCGTAGGACTTTTCCACCTTGGTCGAATCCACATCGAGGTGCAGTTGCGAGCAAACGCCATCGAGAATTTTTTTGCTGCCAGTGTGAATCATGCAATCGTCAACCTGGCTAAGATCCGAAACTGGCGACTCTGGATTGTGCAGCACATCATTTACGGTCGTGACTGCATAGTGCGCGCCGCGGGCCGGCACCGCCGAACGCATGAAGTATTGCGGCTTGCCGTTCAGCGCCGGATGCGGACTGTTGCGCATCATCGTCAGCAGGTTCACGTCGTCCGGCGAATCATTCGTCAGGTGCGAGATGGGACCAAACGCCGGCTTGCCTGCGATATCCTGGCCCAGCAGCAAGGCCACCGCGCCATCGCCAAACAACATCGATTGAATCGCGAGCGTTGTCTCAGTGCGTTGTTGTTCGAACTCAGCATCCGTAAACTTGTTGTTCTTGCGCATTCGCGCGATCTCGCGAAAGCCATAGTATTCATCGCGCACGAGCGGAGCGACGAAAGGCGTGTGTGCTTCGGACATCAGCACGATGGCCATCTTGCCCGGGTTGGCGGCCAGATACCATTGCGCAACTTCCACCGATTTCAACATTACTGAGCATCCCTGCGACTGCATGCTGACGGTGCTCAATGAGCGCGGCAGCAAACCATGCGTGCGGCCCATCACCTCGGAAGCGAGGCACGGCAGCATCTGGTCGGGGGTGTTCGTGGCTGCGACTAGCAAACCGATTTGCGAAGGATCACCGCCCCATTCTTCAATGCACTTGCGGGTAGCTTTGACACCGAGGTCGGTCGTCGAGCTGTTGGCGTTCATCGACGCGCCGTTCAAAAAGTCGGCGTAGTTTTGCATCGTCGAGTAGCGATTCTCGACGCCTAACGAACAAATCGTGTTGATGAGCTCCGGGGAAAGCTTGTGCATCATCGAGGCGACCAATTCGGTGGTGCTGAATTTGTTTTCCGGGGTCGCGGTGCTGGCTGAAACTAGGCTAATCATTTTCTTCTTCCTCTTTATTGCGAATGCTTGAATGACCTTTCCTTAACAATGGGTGTGCCACTGATAACTAAGCAGTGTGCGAACATGCTTAAGACTAAGTATTTATTAAGTTAGAAGAGATTGAGGGC
>QHXH01000343.1:4205-10860 GCA_003222855.1 Acidobacteriota bacterium | reverse complement strand
ATTTATTGCACATGCGATTCTCCCGGATACACGTAATCCAATCTCTTGTTAAGCTGTCTGATGTCATTTGCCAACGTCTCGTATCGTTCCATGTCGAGAGCTGGCGATGGCTGGACTAATGCTTTCGTCGCCGCAATCCGCTTGAGCGAAGCCTGTATACGCCGTTCGCTGATCCCTTTGTCCCGCGCCGCTTCCCGTAACGCGCGGTAACCGCGGCCAATGGTTTCCGGCGTAGCGCAAATCAGCAGCATGTCTTCGCCGGCGTTGAATGCCTTCACGGTCGCTTCCTCGATCTCGTACTGCTTGGCAATCGCACCCATCTCCAGGTCATCAGTCACAATCAGATGTTTATATCCCATCTCGTGACGCAGCAGCTTTGAGACAATGCTGGCACTAATCGATGCCGGCTCGACCAGGCCGCCGGTCGTTCCTTTCTTGATGTCGATGTTGGGAAAGCCGCCGTGACTCACCATGACCACGCGCACCCGATCATCGGCGCGCTGAAACAATTCGATGTACGGAGCGAGATCTTGCGCGAGTAAGTCGTCGCGCGAAAGGGGCACCATCGGCATTTCAATATGCGAATCGACAGTGCCCGCGCCGATGCCGGGAAAATGCTTTAAGCAACCGAGGCATCCGGTGCCCTGCAATCCGCGCATATAGACTGTCGTGTAGCCGAGAACTTCGCCCGGCGAACTGCCAAACGAACGCGAGTACAGTCCGTTTGTCAGCAGACTGCGCTCTTGCGTGATGATCGACATCACCGGCGCAAAGTTAATATTGAGGCCAAGAATGCGCAGCAGCTCGCCCGTGATTCTTCCCAACGTACGAACACCGGCGAGATCACCGTGTTGGCGGAGCGCGCGCGCCGAAGGCATCGGCGGAAATATTTCGCGCAGACGATCAACCAGGCCACCTTCCTGATCGATGCCACACAACAGGGGAGTGGGCACAAGCGCGCGAGCCTCATCGAGCAACTTGCGCACCTGCTGCGGAGATTCCACGTTGCGGCCAAAAAGAATTATCCCGCCGGGTTTGATCTCTTCGATCAAATCACGCGCCTCGGAATCGATTGTCTTACCCGGCAATCCGATAAAAAAGAATTGGCCAATCTGTTGTTCGAATGGCAGCGACGAGAATCGGTCAGATGGCATTTGTCCCCTGAATGAATTGCGATATGAAAAGGCCGCGGCTAGCTTACGACACTAAACGATGCAGCTTCAAATGGATTAGGAAAATATTTTTCTTATTACGAGTAGTTTTCTTATTGCGAATAGTAGGAGCGCTTATGAGTGGCCGCCGGAGCGTTTTCTATTAGAATGGCTTTGATGAAGGGAATGATTCTGGCAGCGGGATTTGGTGAGCGTCTGTGGCCGTTGACTGCCGATCGCACTAAACCGGCGCTGCCCGTTCTGGGCAAACCGCTGGTTGGTTATACCGCTGAATACCTGGCGAGCTTCGGAATTAAAGACGTGATCGTGAACCTGCATCACGAGCCCGACTCGGTGCGGCGCTCACTCGGTGATGGCAGCAATTTTGGCGTGCATCTCAAGTACGTGCACGAGCCGGTGATTCTGGGGACCAGCGGTGCGCTTGACAATGCGCGCGACTTATTTGAAGGCGAAACCTTCGCAGTTGTTAACGGCAAACTGATTACGAACCTGGATCTGAATGCAGCAATGGCCCAACATCGCGCGCAGAATGCTTTGGCTACACTGGTCCTGAAACGCAACACGGCCCGCGAGCGCTTTAGCATGGTCGAGACGAATGATGGTTTCGTTACTCGTTTTGCAGGCATGCCGCCGGTGACGCAACCATTCGCTGACGAGCCGCCGCTGATGTTCACCGGCATTCAAATCCTCGAGCCACGCATCTTTGATTACATCCCGCCAGGCGTTTTTTCGGACACCGTGGTGGACGTCTATCCCCAGGCAATTGCGAAAGGCGAGCGCGTCCTCGCCCACGTCGCCGAGGGCATGTGGTTCGAGCTTTCAACTTTGCAGCGATACCTCGATATCAGTCTCGCGCTGCTGCGCGAACAGGGTCGTGATCTTTACACCGGCCGGAATCCCGCGATCGATTCCCACGCAGACGTGCGGGATTCCGTTCTTTGGGACGATGTCAGGATCGAACGTGGGGCAGTCGTGCGGCGCGCGATCCTGGGTGATTGCGTACGCATTCGCGAAGGCGAATTAATCGAAAACTCTGTCGTCGTCCGCAACGAGGTCGTGGCCGGCAAAAACAAACCCTCGAAGGCCCTCAGCGGTGAAACAAGAGGCGAGAATTTTGTCGTCTCCTTATCGCAGTGATAAGATTCGCTTAACGATGAGTCAGAACCCCTGCGGTAGCAGGTGGTTGATCGTTAGCATGTGAGATCTCTACATGCCAAAGATTAACCCGCCCGCTACCGCAGGCGGTTCTGACGCCCAGCGCATGAGTTCAGTCATTCAATCCACTCCAACCGCTTTCACCGCCAGTGCACGGGAACGACTTGAGGTGTATCTCGCCGGACGAACCGCAACCGGCCGCAAAAAGATCGTTGCCTTGACGCCAGACGCTTCGACCAGAGAGTACTTTCGTATTCCCTGGAAAAAAGGAAACGCGGTTGCGGCGGTTTATCCCGAGCCATTCGACGCGTCGGTCCATCCTTATCTGGATGTTACGCGACTGTTCCGTGACTGCAATTTGCCGGTGCCGGAGGTGTACGACGTGGATGCTGATGCCGGCATCATCGTTCAGGAAGACCTGGGCAGCCGGCAATTATGCCAGGTGTTCGAGGAAGTGTCAGACGAAGAACGCGAGGGTTTGCTCGAGCAAGCGATCGAAGTTATTGCTCGCATTCAAGCCGCGGCAAAGCTGGCCTGGGAATTGAACTTCTTTTTTGAGCATTACTTTGGAAGCTACCGGAAAGAAACATTGACACATGGACAGGCATCCGAGCTGAAGGCTGAATTGAATGACGTCGCCGCGGAATTGGCGGCCTGCACGCGCGTCCTTTGCCATCGCGATTATCACACCGCGAACTTGATGCTGGACACGCAAAACAGGGTTCGCATCGTCGATCACCAGGACGCGCGCATGGGACCGGCCAGTTATGATTTGGTTTCTTTGTTGCTCGACCGGCAACCAGCGGCGCCTTCATTGGCCGAGGTTCGCAGTCACCGTTTGTTTTTTCTCGATACGCGTAGACGTTACGGCCTGGCGCCGATCGATCCCGACGACTTCAGCAAAGAATTTCGTCTCATGACCATCCAGCGCGGGCTGAAAGCGGTTGGCACTTTCTCATGTCAGACCGCGGTTTATGGACGCGGCGCATTTTACGAAAGACATATTCGTCCTACTTTTCAGATTGTGCTGCAGGCGGCCGAATGGTTGGAGCGCTTTCCAGTTTTACAGCGAATGATTAAGGAGAGAATCGCGTAACACAAAGCGGGGCAGTAGCCCGCGCGCCAGCAAGGGCGTGTCGTCCTCATGACGCCCTCCCTTACGGTCGGGCTACTGCCCCGTTTTCGGCGAATGGACTTTTACATTGTTACAGGCTAATGACTCAAACTTGGAAGTCACGCTGAAAGGGTGGCTCTACAACATGCGTTCCAGCGGCAAGCTTCTGTTTCCCCAATTGCGCGACGGCACGGGTGTTGTGCAAGGCGTCGTTGCCAAGACTGCAGTCACGCCAGAGATTTGGGACGCGCTAAAAGCCCTGGGCCAGGAGTCATCGCTTGTCGTGAGCGGCCGTGTGCGTGAAGACGCGCGCGCGCCCGGCGGAGTCGAGATCGACGTCGTTGATGCAGAGGTCATCCAGAATGCGCACGACTTTCCGATCACGCCGAAAGAACATGGCCCGGAATTTCTTCTGGACAATCGGCATCTGTGGCTGCGCTCGAAAAAACAGCACGCGATTTTGAAAGTCCGCCACACGGTCATCAAAGCCGTGCGCGATTTTCTTGATAACGATGGGTTCACGTTGGCTGATACGCCCATCTTCACGCCGGCGGCCTGTGAAGGCACGACCACGCTTTTTGAAGTGGACTATTTCGGAGAAGAGAAAGCCTATCTCACGCAATCGGGCCAGCTCTACAACGAAGCTACCGCAGCCGCGTTCGGCAAAGTTTATTGCTTTGGCCCGACGTTCCGGGCAGAGAAATCAAAGACGCGCCGGCACCTGACCGAGTTTTGGATGGTCGAGCCAGAGATGGCGTACGCGACGCTGGACGATGTGATGGATTTGGCCGAACGATTTCTCTCATACATCGCGTCGCGAGTTTTGGAAACGCGACCGGAAGAATTGAAGACCCTGGAACGCGACACATCGAAACTCGAATCAATCGTGCCGCCGTTTCCGCGCCTGCATTATGACGACGCAGTGAAGATGCTGCACGAAGGATTTGAGCAGGGCGCGCTGGAAAATAAGTTCGCGTGGGGCGGCGATCTCGGCGCGCCGGATGAAACATATCTTTCAGGCAAATACGATCGACCGGTGATGGTCCATCATTACCCCGCGGCGGTTAAAGCTTTCTATATGAAGCGCGATCCTCAACGCGACGAATATGCGCTGGGCGTTGATGTGCTGGCGCCGGAAGGCTACGGCGAAGTGATTGGCGGCGGCGAGCGCGCGACTTCAATTGAGTTTCTCGAACAACAAATCGCCGCGCACGGGTTGCCGAAAGAAGCGTTCGAATGGTATCTCGATCTGCGCCGTTACGGCAGCGTGCCGCACTCGGGCTTTGGCATGGGCATCGAACGTTGCACCGCGTGGATGTGTGGTATCGAGCACGTGCGGGAGACGATTCCGTTTCCCAGGATGCTCTATCGATTAAAGCCTTAGCTGTCCGACAAACTTCAGTTTGTTGTTCAATCCGCGCGGTCTTTCCTGGTGAAATAACGACAAACTGAAGTTTGTCGGACGTTAGCATGGACGAACAACTTCGCACCGAATTCAACGAATGGGCGCGCGCCGGCAAAGGCGAGAGTATGGAGCGCGGCCATCGGCCGGTCGGCGAGCAGGCGATCGCGCGCATGAATGTTGGCAGCAACGCGCGAGTGTTGGACGTCGGGTGCGGATCAGGTTGGGCGACGCGTCTGTTGGCGGGTTTTGCGATCAACGGCCACGTCACCGGCATAGACATTTCTGACGAGATGATTCGTGTGGCGCGTGAAGCTTCACAGTCTTACGCGAACGTCGATTTCGAGATAGCCAGCGCGGAACAACTGCCCTTCAACGACAATGAATTCACTCATGCGTTTTCGATGGAGTCGCTCTATTACTATCGAAATATTTCAAAGGCGTTGAGCGAAATTCATCGCGTCCTGGAAAACGGCGGCTTGTTCTGCGCAGTTGTCGATCTCTATTGGGAGAATGAAGCGACCCATCAATGGATCGACGACTTGAATGTTCCCGTCGAGCTGTTGAGCAGTGAGGACTACCGTTCTTTATTCATCGATGCGGGCTTCACAAACATTCGCGACGAGCGTCTGCTCGATCCCCGGCCCGTGCCAGACGATTACACGAGCGGCTCTTTCAAGAGCAGAGAAGACTTTGTGAAGTATCGCGAAGCCGGCTCATTAATGATCGGCGGCGAGGTGAAGAAATGAAGAGGCCAATAAGATATCGAATACTTGCGGTCGCCGTCCTGCTGTCAATAACCTGGTGTGGCCTTGCGTCGACCCAACCGGCTCTTGCCCAAACCTCCAAACCAACAACAACTGTTTCGGAGAAGAGCGTACGAAACTACATGAACGCTCTCGCCGGCGACGAAATGCGCGGGCGCGGCAGCGCGACTGCCGATGAACTTGCCGCGGCAAAATACATAGCCTCGCAGTTGAAGCTGCTGAAGATTGAGCCTGCGGGCGACAATGGTGATTATCTGCAAACGGTAAAGTTCTCGAGAAGCCCACGAGGAGCGGCGCTCGATGCGCCGCCGGTCGAATCAAGGACCACGAACTGTTTAGGAATCCTTCGCGGCAGCGATCCGAAATGGTCGAAAGAGGCGATCCTGCTTTCGGCCCATCTCGATCATCTGGGCGTACGCCCAGGGATGCCGGGCGATAATATCTTCAACGGTGCGGATGACGATGCGTCCGGTGTCACCGCGGTTTTAGAGCTGGCCGAAGCGCTTGCGAAAGGCCCAAAACCGAAACGCACAGTCGTCTTTGCTTTATTTGGCAGCGAAGAAATTGGTGGCTATGGGGCCAGATATTTTCAGGAACATCCGCCCGTACCGGTAGAAAGCTTTGTAGCTAACCTTGAATTTGAAATGATCGGCAGGGCTGATTCGGCGGTTGCGCCGCACACACTCTGGCTAACCGGATACGAGCGTTCTGATCTTGGCCCGCAGCTCGCCGCGCACGGCGCGCGACTGGTCGCTGATCCGCATCCCGAACAAAACTTCTTTCGGCGGTCTGACAATTACGTGCTCGCTCGCAGGGGGATCATCGCGCACACCGTATCGAGTTATGGCTTGCACGCTGACTATCATCGGCCCAGTGATGATTTGGCGCATATTGACTTTGCCCACATGACCGAGGCGATTGCATCGATGGTTGGGCCGGTGGAGTGGCTGGTGAATACCGATTTCAAGCCACAATGGAGCAAGGACGGAAAACCTTAGGACGAAACCGGAAAGAATGCCGCAGAGACGCAGAGGGAACAACAGAA
>QHXH01000343.1:0-4041 GCA_003222855.1 Acidobacteriota bacterium | reverse complement strand
GTTCTCTGCGTCTCTGCGGTGAGTGTTTTCAATCCTAATTCACCGCAGAGACGCTGAGGTCGCGGAGAATACGCAGAGAAAAACCGAAATTAGGGCACCACTCTATTTGCCGTTTCTTCGTGCCTCTGTGTCTCAGTGGCTGGTTCTTTAATGACAGAATGAAGACGAACGAAAAAATCATAACCATCTTTGGCGGATCGAAATGCCGCGAAGGCGCTCCTGAATACTCGCAGGCGCTGCGAGTTGGCGAACTGCTTGCGGATGCCGGCTTCACAATTTGCACCGGCGGCTATTCTGGCGTGATGGAAGCAGCCAGCCGCGGCGCGCACGAACGCGGCGGACGCGTCATTGGCATCACGATGAGTCAATTCAAGTCGGAACCAAACCGGTATCTGACTGAAAAAGTTCCGTCTGAGCATTTTTACGAACGGCTGCAACGTTTGATCACGCAGTCGGTGGGCTACATCGCTTTGCGTGGGGGCATGGGAACAGTCACGGAAATATCGCTGGTGTGGAACAAGCTGCAGACGCAGGTGCTTGATCCAAGGCCCCTGGTCCTGCTGGGCGATTGCTGGCCGCCGGTGGTCCGCGAGTGGCAGCGTCAGCTTGCGGTCAGCGATACTGACGTTGAAATTCTCAGGTTCGCAACCTCGCCCGAAGAAGCAATCGATATTATTCAACGAGAATCGCGAACCGTGCGAATCGATGACAGAACGGCTTCGGTTAACGCCCTATGAAAGTCGGAGGAGAAGAGCGAGCGACGATACATTGCGACGCCCAAATTCAGATAAACGCTCCGCAGGAGCAGATGTATATAGCTCGCAGTTAAGAACTTTTTGAAGC
Organism: Acidobacteriota bacterium; assembly: GCA_003222855.1. Taxonomy (GTDB): domain Bacteria; phylum Acidobacteriota; class Blastocatellia; order Pyrinomonadales; family Pyrinomonadaceae; genus UBA11740. The sequence goes on along the minus strand of QHXH01000343.1, from coordinate 3,198 downwards.
TCCGTTAGAAGCGACCTGTACATTCTGCTCCTAAAGGAGCTCATCAGGAACAATACGCTTGGCACTGTAAACATTGCGCTCCCAAAGGAGCGCCAGCCACATTGAATGACCGAAAGCTTGATTGAAACAGTCGATGCTGGTCACGACCAGCCCGGCGCCGGCAAAGCAGTCGCGATTCTCGGCGTGCCCCTGAGTTATGGTCAAAGCAAGGGCGGAGTTCATCTGGGGCCCTCAGCGATGCGCGTTGCCGGACTGGCAGAGCGAGTTTCCAGTCTCGGCTATGAAGTCAACGACTGCGGTGATCTGTCGATTGAACGCTCGCATTCCTTGCCCGGCTTTGACGAAAAGCTGAAATATCTCAACGAGATTTACGCCGCCTGCGAACGTCTGGCCGTCGAAACGGAAAAGATCGTTGACGCGAGCGCGCTGCCAATCACTATCGGCGGAGATCATTCGATTGCGATTGGATCATTGTCAGGAATTGTCAAAGCCTTTCGCAAGCGGGATGAAAGATTGGGGCTTATCTATTTTGACGCGCACGCGGACATGAATACTCGTGACACAACGCCGTCGGGTAACATTCACGGAATGCCACTGGCGGTGTTGCTTGGTTACGGCGCGCCTGAACTCGTTAATCTTGGTGGCTTTTCGCCGAAGTTCGATTCGAAGTTGTGCGCGCACGTCGGCGGACGCGATCTTGATCCCGGCGAACGGGTGTTAATTCAACGACTGGGAATCCGATTTTTTACGATGCGCGAGATTGACGAGCGGGGGCTCGCGGCTTGCATGGATGAAGCGATTGGCATTGCCTCTCAGGGCAGTGGCGGATACGCAGTGACTTTCGACGTCGATGTTCTCGATCCCGGAGATGCGCCCGGATCCGGGACGCTCGTTCGTGGCGGCCTGAGTTATCGCGAGGCGCATCTGGCAATGGAAAAGATCTCGGAAGCAGGCGGCATGCAATCGCTTGAAGTAGTTGAAATCAATACGGCGTTGGACTTGAATAATCGAACGGCCGAGTTGGGCGTGCAATTGATTCTCTCGGCGTTGGGAAAGAGAATTTTGTAGAGTGGCACAGACTTTAGTCTGTGTCAGCAAACTAAAAATCACAGACTGAAGTCTGTGCCACCTTTCTATGACCACAAAACTTCGCATCGGGGTAATCTTTGGCGGCCGCTCAGGCGAGCATGAAGTGTCCGTCCGATCCGCGCGCTCAGTGATCGACGCGATTGATAAATCGAAATACGAAGTGGTGCCGATCGCGATTACCAAGGAAGGGAATTGGCTCGCGCCTCCGGTCGCCGCCGAACTGCTTCCATCTGAGACGCAGCGCCGGATTTCGCCTCAATCTTTCGGCATCGCTCGTGACGACGTGGCGATTGTCGGCGATCCTTCGCGTCACGGACTGATGAACCTCGGCAGCGATAGCGGTCGGGCAGAGCGTTTGGATGTTGTCTTTCCGGTGCTGCATGGGACGTATGGCGAAGATGGCACGATTCAGGGTCTGCTCGAGATGGCGGCAATTCCGTTCGTCGGTTGCGGTACCCTGGCATCCGCCTGCGGCATGGACAAAATCACCATGAAGGCACTTTTCAAAGAAGCTGGTCTGCCTGTTTGCGCATACATATGGTTGCTGCGCTCGGATTGGGAGAAGGACAAAGACAAAGTCATGCGCCGCGTCAAACGCGAAATCGGTTTCCCCTGCTTTGTAAAACCGGCGAACCTTGGATCATCGGTCGGAGTTTCGAAAGCAACCAACAAAGACTCTCTCGCGAAAGCGATCGAGTTGGCCGCGCGTTATGATCGGAAGATCATGGTCGAAGAGTTGGTTGACGGACGCGAAATTGAATGTGCTGTAATTGGCAATGACAATCCGCGCGCCAGTCTGCCCGGCGAGTATGTGATTCACGAAGAGTCTGCGCGCTTCCTCGATTACACGGAAAAATATTCCAGCACCGGCAACGTCGAATTCATCGTTCCCGCGCGACTCTCGAAATCACTCATCAAGCAAATTCAAAAAATGGCCGTCGTCGCTTACAAAGCAATCGATGCCTCGGGCTTGTCGCGCGTGGATTTCTTTTTGAAAAAGGACGGTGAACTGCTGGTCAATGAGGTCAATACCTTGCCAGGCCTCACTGATGTCTCCGGCTTTCCCAAGATGTGGGAAGCGACGGGGATTCCTTTCGCTCGCGTCATCGATCAATTAATCGAGATGGCCATCGAGCGCCATCGTGAGCGGGGAAGAAATGAGACGAGTATTTGATCTACGGCGCGGCAGCCAGCCACTGCTCTCGCAATTTCACTTGCTCTGCCGTCGCATCTGAATTCTCTTCAATTCGCACAGTTGGGCGATTATAGCCAGTGATGGGTACGACGATCTGCGAGGACAGATCACCGCGCTTGATCTCGACCCGAGCCGTTTGACCAACTTGTAATCCGCCGAGCCAGGATCTGAAATCCGCCGATGTGAGCACCGGATGACCGTCTACTGAGACCGGGCGATCCCCTGTGTGCAAACCTGCGCGGCCCCACGCGCTGGAAGGATCCGTGATTCGGATTCTGAGTATTGAATCTCCAGCCGCAACAAAAGCATAAATTCGACGATCCGGCTCGGGCTTTCCGTCAGTGGCGAGCATCGGTGACCACGAGACTTGAGTGTGCAGTCCGATTGTCCGCAGATAGTGATCGAACTCCATCGGTCGCGCTCCCCGCACGTAATCTTCGAAGAACGAGTGGGCATCACAACCGCAAACATCGCGGACCGCGCGCTCGATATCCCGACCCGTAATCCCCCGTTGCGGTGCGAACCGCTTGCTCAATACGCGCATCACGTCGTCAAGCGATCGCCGGCCGTGGGTCGCGTCATGGATCATCAGGTCCAGCATTGTTCCCAGTAGGTTGCCCTGAAGATGTGTCTCGGCATAGTCATCGCCAAGCGCGAGCGGATCGTCGGCTGCGCGGCTCGCGCGTTCAGCAGCGATGCGTGAATAGCCGGGCGTGAGAAGATATGCCGCAACATAAGTCTCCAGGTGCGCCAAACGCGTTAGGTCAAAAGTGGGAAGCTTCGCGCGCCGTAGCAAAAGGTCACTAAAGTAGATAGTGACGCCTTCACTCCACCACAGTTCTCCGGTGGGGTCTGCGGGTCGATACCGCACCCCCACACGCTCGACGGGGCGGACATGCATCAAATTCCAGGTG
>QHXH01000342.1 GCA_003222855.1 Acidobacteriota bacterium | reverse complement strand
GTCGTCGCCCACAATTCCGATCACAAAAGGAGTGTCCGAAGGTTGGGGTGACGGCCAACTGACGAATTGAGCAAAATTGAACAGGAACACAGCTTTGACCTGATATTCCGGTCCGCGCAATTCTTCGACCCTGAGTCTTTTCAGTTCTTCGGGCGAATGATGGGCGTAGAGATCTTGGCCTCCGGCCTCAACCGCTGTGATCAGCACTGCGACTGTCACCGCGCAAAGGCGGCGAAAGTTGAACTGCGAACTCGATAGGCCTGGAATGCACACTTTATAGGGCGTCCGATGTTAATCCGGGAGCACGCCTAATTACGAGCACATTCGAATGCGGGACGTAGCCAAAGGATTGAGCCATTCGCTTTAAAGTCGAAACTCATAATACTTCCGAACTTTCCCTCACACCGCGCCCAATCCCGCCGCGGTATTCATATACCGCGACTTTACTTTACCTTAACCGGTTTTTTTGCCTCCTCGACGAGTTTATCAAACCGCGGATCCTCCCGAATTGCGTCCCACCACGGGTGTAAACGTAACTGTCCATACGTTATGGGACCCGGCCCCTGCAAAGCAGCGGCGATTTGATCAAGCGCCAGTTCTTTCTCTCCGGTCCAGGCGTAAATGAGTGCGAGGTTTCGCACTAACTCGGGCCCGGTCATCACGTCTTTCGTTACCGGCAATAATTCAACAGCCCGGCGGCCTTCGCGTATCGCCTCTTCCTTCCTGCCAAGGGCCGCATCGATCATCCCGAGTACAGACATCGCCTCGGCATAATCGGGCTGTTTCTTCAGCACCGTTTCCATTTCTTCACGAGCGTCCGCGAACGCATTCATCGCCGCCTCGTTGTCTCCGAACTCGCGAGCAGCCAATCCTTCGCAAAAGCTCCGCGGGGTACGGACATTCGCGCCCCATGTAATTCCTTCCTGCAGCATCGAACCCAAAGCGCGTTTTGCATCGTTCGCATCGCGAGCGCAGAGGGCGATGTTAAACCATCGATCGACGATTTTTACACCGTCGGCCGAGCCGTTCGCGAGCACCTGCTGAACCGCCACTTGCCCCGGTTGAACAGTCGCGTTCGCATCCAGTTCAGCCAATCCTCTGGCGACCCGAGCAACGGCATCGTTAGGCGTGACCGCCAGCGCCCGGTCGAATGTCGCCACGAGATTATTATAACGGCGCAGTATCTGATACGTACCGGCTACCTGGTGGAGAATAAAAACGTTACGCGGATCAAGCTCGAGAGCCCGATTCACATTGCGCAAGTGGTCCTGCCACCGGCCCTGCCGCCGGTCGATCCAGCCGAGAGTCGCGAAAATCAACGGTTCGTTAGGCAGGAGACGGCGAGCAATCGCCAGTTCGGAGCGAGCCCGGTCGTAATCGCGATAACAGTAATAGTACAACAACCCCGCAGCCAGATGCGATTCGCCACGGTCTGGGCCAAGCCGAAGTGCGGCCTCCACCGCTTCAGTGGCCCGGGCTAACCGCAGCGGAGTGTGGTCGTAGCCATTGAAATATAGTCCTTGGTGCGTAAAACCGAGGCGACAATAGGCCAGCAGAAATTTTGAATCTTGAGCTACGGCAAGCTCAAGTAGATGCACAGCTTGGTATCGAAGGTCTGCAGAACGCGCATCTAACGCGATACCGTCGAGAAGAATTCCCGCGCGAATATAGCGCTCATACGCCAGAGGCTTGTCGGTGGGTTTTTCCTCAATCGTTTCTTTTTCCGCTGCCGAGAGCTTCGCCCCGAGTTCGTCTGCGACGGCTTTGACGATTTTGCTTTCAATCGCAAACACGTCGTCGAGCGCACTGTCATAACTTTTTCGCCAAATGCGAGTGCCTGTCCTCGCATTGATCAGTTGCGCACTCACCCGGACGCGGTCGGCTGCGCGTTGCACGCTTCCCTCGACCGCATAAGCAACTCCGAGAGCATCCGCCATCTCGCGAAGATTGCGTTTCACCTCTGGCCTGTATTGCATCACCGAGTTGCGGCTAATCACTTTCAGATCCGCGATCTTGGCCAAGTCGTTCCGGATTTGATCTTGAACGCCCACGGCGCGGAACGCCTCCTCCGGATCGGCGCTCAGACTTTCGAAGGGCAAAACGGCAACGCTCCTTTCTGCAACTCCTCCAACGGGCGCGTGATTGCCAAACCAAATCCCAAGCCCAACGGCAATTACCGTAAAGAGGACGCCCCCGGCTGTGAACAGGGCAACGCGTTTCAGCGGAATTTTCCGCGCACCTGCTTCCTCACTTACTTTGATCTGTCCCGGCATAATCCGCGTCTACAACGTCTCGGACACGTAGAGATTCGGATGATAATTGAGCCATAACGAAAATCCAAGCTCATCGGCGTGGCCGCGCTTTTTACACTGGCGAAGGTTTTTGAGCGCATTTCAGATAACGTGAGACGAAAGGCACTTGCCGATTTCCCTATGGCGGAGCACTCAAGAGCGCGTGAGAAAAAATAAGCGTAATTCGTTAGGCAACATTGCGAACGAGACGCTCTACCAACTGAGCTATACCCCGAAATCTTTCGACTGCCGAGCTTTAAGGGTGAAGAATTCGCCTTGAATTTCAACCCCAGATCGAACGGTTTTGCACGCTGACAGCTTTCGATCTTCTACTTTCCAAATTCTACTTTTCACTTTACCGCGGTCGCCGTGGACTTAGGCTTTTCTGCTTCCCGGGATGAATGACGATTCGGCCAGGACAGGAGCAGCTGCCAAAGCAGTGCCTTTATCGTATTTCAACACGTGGCCCAGTTCGACGAGAGGCTTTTCAAAGTATTTCCATGAGAGGTGGGCAAGGACAAATACCAGGCAGACTGAAAACAGTAGGAATAGCCCAGCGCCCCAAGAGTCAATATTCGGCGTCTGTCCGAATAGTTTAAACGCGTACCACGGCACAAGTCCGTGGAGCAAGTAAAGGCCATAAGAGATGATTCCCAAACCCCGCAAAGGTGAAAGATTCATCAAGCGTTTAATTGGGCCGCCCGTCACGACGGCGAGCAAGAGGAGCGTATACGCGACCGCTAATATGCTGTAGCCGAAGATCGTCATCTGCAAAGAGCCTAGGTTCCAACTCTTAGCGATCATCAGTGTGAGTAACCCAGCGCACACTCCTAGTCCCCCATACAGAAAGCGCGTGTGGTTTACTATCCATTGTCTTGCTTGCTGCTGGCGCATTAGGTAAGCACACAGCACCCCAAGCAGTAGAACGTCCATGCGGCAGAACAGCAGCGAATGAATGGCCGGGATCTTCTGCCCTTGTCCGAGCATTGCGACGCGAACCAAGGGCGCTAAGCCGATCAAAGATATCAAGAGGACGGGCAGACGTTTGCGAGGAAGTAAAAAGATTGTCAAGGGCAAGAGGAGATAAAACTGCTCCTCCACACCCAGACTCCATGTCACGCCTAGCCAATAGTCCAACCGACCGGTTAATAGTGTCCAGATATTCTGGGTGAACGTCGCATACACGTACCATGGTAGCATGACAACGTCTGGCCGATGGACGCCTGCGATCTGGCCCACGAATATGATCGCAAAATAAAGGGGGAGTATGCGGAGAAATCGCCTAGCATAAAAGACCTTGAAGTAGTTTGTAGCAAGTTTGTTGTCGAGCAGGATGCCACCGATGAGGAAACCCGACAGCACAAAGAACAGATCAACACCGCTCCACGTTAGAGAGAGCGTGCTGAGCGCATAAGCCGCCGCGGTGTGTGCGGGCACATGAATGAAGGCGGCGTAGTGCCAGACGAGAACAAGAAGAATGGCGAGGCCGCGAAGTCCGTCGAGTTCAGGAATACGTCCTGGGGAAGAGGTGACGCTCATAACGCTGTACTTGTATGAGAAGGAAAATACAAATCCAAAAGAAGAAAATCGCAAAAATCTTTGCCAACGAGACGCTCGACCAACGCAGCTATACCCCCGCGAAAGGCGAAAACAATATCACGGCTCCAACAAGATTTCAGCAATGATTCTGAGCGATTGCAATTCGACACCACCCTCGGTAAATGAGGATGCAATCATGAAATCGAAAACTTCCCTCGCCATCGGCATGATCGCGGCTTCGGTTCTTTTTTCGCTGGCATTCGCAGCGCAGACGCCGACAGCGTCTCCACCAGCGGGTAAGCCGGCGAATCGGCCCATTCCGTTTCACGGCATGGTCTCGGCGATTGATCAGAAGAGTAAAACGTTCACGATCAGTGGGAAGGAAGCCACTCGGATTTTCAAGGTCACCGAGAAAACGATAATTACGAAAGGCACAGGAAACGCAAAGTTCACCGACATTGTTGAAAACCAGGAAGTGAGCGGCGCTTATTGGAGGAAT
>QHXH01000341.1 GCA_003222855.1 Acidobacteriota bacterium | reverse complement strand
TTGACTCGAGTAATACTAACCGCCCAAGTCACCTCGTGAGCATCGATCCCGCGACGGGTATCATCTCGGACGGAGGGCCGAGCGTTGATAAACTCGATGCGATTGCGGTTGCACCGGTGGGCGTGTCGCGGAATTTGTGCAAGCAGGGAGGCTGGCAGTCGCTAACAAGAGCTGACGACAGCTCGTTCAAAAATCAGGGCGATTGCATCCAGTACGTTAATACTGGCAAGTAATCGCAGCATGAACACACTTGAAAGTAACCGGGCGTTTTCCTTTGCACTGTATGAACTACGCACGCTCAGGTATTAGTCTTTTCGACCGTCGGGTGGGGCTCGGATACATTCGACGCTGCGTGTAGTGTTGGAAGCAAAAAGCCTCAAGACCGTTTCTCTTGCTCGCTCAGCGCTTCCGGATCGAAATCCGCGAATCTCAATGAGTCCCATTTTTTCGGCGTTGAAAATATCTTTCGCTGACAACCATGTTGGTGTCATAGCGACCAACTGCCTAAACGAAAAGGAGCAATTATGAATTTCAACAAACTAGTTGTGTTGTCACTGTTCGCAGTGCTCGTTACGTTTGCGTTCGCTACTTCATCTGTAGCGCAAGACATTTCCACGAAGCAATGGAGAGTCTTCAACATCAATCCAGACGCACCCAAACTGTGGGACATCAACAAAGCACAGTCCTTAGACCCGAGCGGAGTTGGGTTTAACTTTAACCTGCTTTCTTCCGGGTGGTTTACGGTCTATCTCAATACCAACTACGGTGAACTGACTGGCAAGTCGGCCATCTCAGCGAACACAAGTTGGACCCCCAGTACACAATACATAAATCGTTCGTTAACTCCCTTGGATGCTTATTTCCGACTTTACTTCCAATCGGCACAGGGTAACTATGACGCTAATGATTATTGGTGGTCATCAGATTCCTGTAACCTCAATGACCCTGGTGCCGCCGTGTTCTGCAATTTGAACGTCTCGCTGACAGACCGCACTCATTGGACTAATCTCTGTGGCCAGAGTGCGACCGACCACACCGTTTACTCCGGCCCTGACTGCGTAGGCGGAACATATCCGGGAGTATCGCCATACGATGGCTTTACTAAGGCAAAGAGGAACGTCAAAGACGTGGGTCTCAGTTTCGGACGGGCAGCTCGATATGCGAGTGGAGTTGCAATAAGTGATGCCGCCGCCCCAGCATCATTTCAGCTTCAGAGTTACACAGTCCTCCCATAAAGTGGGAGACACATGCCCTTAATAGAGAATGAGAAGGGCGAGACCGCCAGGCCTCGCCTTTTTTATATGCTTAGAAACTTAGGCCGAATACCAAAGCACCGCGAAAAAGTGACAGACGGTTCCGGCGAGGACGAATAGGTGCCAGGCAAAGTGAGCATAACGAATGCGATGTGCGGCAAAGAAAACGACGCCGAAAGAGTAGGCGATGCCGCCGGCGAGTATCCACGCCAGACCAGACAGCGGCACCCGATGCAGTATTTGAGGCGCGGCGATCACAGCCAGCCATCCCATTGTCAGATACAGAATCAATGACAGCCAGACATACCGTACGCCGAAGACGGCTTTCTTAATCAGACCGATTACCGCCAGCGCCCAAACTAGTCCAAACAGTGTCCACCCCCAGGGCCCGCGCAATACCCCCAGGGTAAACGGAGTGTACGTGCCGGCGATTAGCAGGAAGATTGCGCTATGATCCAGAATGCGGAAAAACTGTTTCGCGCGGTCATGAGTGAGCGCGTGATAAAGCGTCGAGGCGAGATAGAGTGTCACCATGGATGCGGCGAACACGCTGACCCCAACTGTATTCCATGCCGAGCCGTAACGGATAGCGGCGATAATCAAGATCGGTGTTGCCGCAATCGCCAAACACAGACCGACTCCATGACTGAGACTGTTGGCAATTTCTTCTCCGAGGCTGGGCTGGTGTTCGCGGTTGGCGTTTGTCTCGGTCATTACGGGTGCATTGTACACGATTCATTCCCTTTGGTTCCGAGAAACTTTCGGGATTATGCCTTTGATACGCCCACGGACGGGCTGAAGAGTTTTCTAGAGATTATGTTGTTGGCGGGGGATTATTGCGCTCCTTAACAATCCTAATCGAATATCCTGAGATACCACCGGCGAGGAGAAGACCGACATCCTTTACTATTGCGACCACCAAATAATCTTTGTTGAGATGGAGAGCGTATCAGAAAGAACAGTCTTGCGCCTCTCTTATTGTTAGTTTGTTCGTGCGCACGGATTTCTCTTCTATCTTGAGACTGAGCCTCAAGAATACGTTGGGCGTGCGCATAGGAGTGTTCTAGCTCTCTTTTCTTGAGTTCGAGTTCTTCCTTCCGAATGAGTATTTCCTGTGCTTGCTGCTCAACGAACCGCTGAATAACATCATCAGGGTTACTTGGGCTAGCGGGAGCGACTTGCGAAGACTCGGAATCAGAAGTACTCATCTTGAAAGGGCCAAGTCATTCATGGAAGGAATGAAGACCGGTCGATTGCGCTCGATAATAAATCTGCCAAAATGATCTCCACCGAGCCGGCCTGGCATTATCTTGACGGATTTAATATTGTCTCTTTCCGTTAGATAGACTTTCACGAAATGTTCGGGTGTCACGATCTCGATCGATATTGGCGTCATTTCTATGGTTTTGTTCTTCATAACTCGTGAGAAAATTATAGTTGGAATAACCACTGTTCGCCAAGAATGAAAGGCTTTATAGCATTATTTAGACGCAAAAACCAGCGTTTTCGCGCAACTTTTTTTGATGCGGGCTTCTGCGGAGCTTGAGTGCGCTCTTTGGCTTCCGGCGTCCGACCCATCACTTTCTCCATGGTAAATAGCGGCGTCCCGAACAACTCTTGTGGCCCTTCATCCGTTCGGCAAAAGCCGTAAGTCTCGTAGAGTCGGATCGCTCGATCCAAAAAAGGTGTAGAGCTGAGAAACAAACGACTAAAGCCCTGGGACGCTGCGAACTTCTCGACGTGAGTCAAAAGCATCTTACCGATTCGTTGCCCTCTGGCTGACGGCAACACAGCCATTCCCCGTATGTACAGCGACTCGCCTTTTGGAACGACTGAGACCGTGCCCACCACCAATCCATCCAGCATCGCAATCCAGACCGGGCCTTCTTTAATGCGGGTGACCACTTGTTGGTTTGCAATGACCGTGGCCTCGTAGGCTGCGGGTGTGTAGAGAGTACGATATTCGGCAAACGCCTCGGCCAAAAGTAATACGATCGCCGGCGCATCCCGAGACTCGGCGCGTCGTATGCGAATGTCTGAGGGTGCATTCATGCTTCGCAGCCCCGGCCGCCTAACCTTTCTTGATGCAATTCTCCGGCAAAACCATGTCAATTAGCTAATAATCGATCATAACAGCGTTCCACTCACCGATGAATTGCGTCGTATTTATCACTCTCCCCATCGGCCTCGGTAGGTTTTTACTTGGGCAGAACTTTTCAAGAGAAGAAAGGATTCATAAAGAGGACTCTTCCCCTCAGCCAAGGAGGTGGCTTTTATGGACAGGATGAAGCTTTGGCCACACGGTGCGCTGATAATTCTTGCGGGCGCGATTATCGCTGCTGTGGCGGCTCTACTTTTCACGAGATACGAACGAACGGCGTCGGCTAAAGAGGCGCCACTGGCTGCTCGCGTCGAACGTGTGGACGGACAGGTTGGACTAAACCGCAGTCTCGATCAATCGCAAAACGCACAGTGGGTTGAAGCGACCGCGAACACGCCGATTTCGGTGGGCGATCGGGTGATTACACGCGATAACTCACGAACGGACATCGCTTTTACCGGCCGCAACTTCGCCACACTTCAGGCGAACACTTCGCTCGACGTGTTGGAGCTTTCGAATCAAAAGAATCAACTTGCATTGCGCCAGGGCTCGGCGTTATTTGACGTGGGCTCGCTACCGTCCGGTGAGTTATTCGAGGTGGCAACGCCGTGCGGCGCGGTCGATATGAAACAGGCTGGCCTATATCAAGTCGCAATCGATGACCAGGGAAACGCCGTGGCCAACACGCTGAATGGCCTCGCGGAAGTTGTCGGACAAAGCGGCACAGGCGAGATTCAGAAGGGCGAATCACTGACGCTCAGTTGTCAAAGCGGACAAGGTGCAGTGCTCTCGCGTATCGATAAAGGACAAGCCGGCGCTCTGGTCGATAGTTATTATCGCTATCGCTATCCAAAGAAATACGATGGGCGCTACATAAACTACGACACATATCTCGG
>QHXH01000340.1 GCA_003222855.1 Acidobacteriota bacterium | reverse complement strand
CGACAGCCAGCCCGAAGAGCTGGTGCTAAAAAACTATATCCGGGTCAAGGTCTACACTGAACGAGGTAAAGAATCGCAGAGTAAAGTAGATTTGACCTATCTCGGCTCGACCAAAATCAAAGACATTGCAGCGCGCGTGATCAAGGCCGACGGCACGATCCTCGAGCTGAAGAAAGAAGATGTGTTCGATCACACCATCATCAAGACTAGTGGCGTGAAGTACAAAGCCAAGTCATTCGCTCTGCCCGGCGTCGAACCGGGATGCATCGTCGAATATCGTTGGCAGGAGATTTACCCCGGCGGCAGTGCGAGCGGATTGCGGCTTCAGTTTCAACGTGAGATCCCTGTGGCTCAGGTCACGTATTTTCTCAAGCCGTTCAGAGGGATGGTTTACAACACGTTTCACATGGAAGAGGCCAAGTTCGTTAAAGACAAAGACGGTTTCTTCAAGCTCACGAAAACGAATATGCCCGCGTATCACGAAGAGCCGCGCATGCCCCCCGAAGATGAAGTGCGGTCCTGGGTATTTCTCTTCTATACCGAGCAAACGAAGGTGGAGATAAGCAAGTACTGGAAGGATTTTGCGCAGGCCCTGTACGAGGGCGTTAAAGACGAGACAAAAGTGAACGATGAAGTAAAAACCGCCGCCGCTGAAATCGTCAAGTCAGCTTCAACCCCCGAGGAAAAGCTCGAGCGTATTTATGATTTCTGTCGCACGAAGATCAAGAACGTCAGCGATGATGCTTCCGGCCTTTCGGACGAAGAGAAGAAAAAATATAAGGACATAAAATCACCGGCTGAGACACTCAAGCGCGGGGGAGGCACCGGCTCAAATATAGATATGCTGTTTGCCGCTTTGGCCAAGGCGGCCGGCTTCGACGCACATTTCGCCGTCGCGGGCAGCCGCGCGGATTTCTTTTTCGATCCGAAGGTCGCGAACCGGCACTTGCTGGCTTCCTCGTTCGTCGCCGTGCATCTCGGCGATCAGTGGCGGTTCTTCAGTCCCGCCGAAATGTATACTCCGTTTGGCATGCTGGGTTGGCCCGAAGAGGGCCAGGACGCTCTGATCATAGATGCCAAAGATCCGGTTTGGGTTCCGGTTCCGATGTCGCCGCCTGAAAAATCGGTTGAGAAGCGAACCGCCGCTCTGAAGCTGCTCAATGATGGAACGTTGGAAGGCGACGTGCAGATTGAATACACAGGCCACCTCGGGTTCGACAAGAAGGAGTACAATGACGACGACTCTCCGACCCAACGCGAAGAAACGTTGCGCAACAGCGTCAAGGCACGCATGACGACGGCCGAGATTTCGGATATCAAGATCGAAAACGTGACGGACCCGATTAAACCATTCGTGTACAAGTACCACGTCCGAGTGCCGGGCTATGCTCAACGCACCGGCAAACGACTCTTCTTCCAACCCGGATTCTTCACCCACGGAGAAGGCCCGCTGTTTACGTCAGCCGATCGAAAAACCGCTGTCTTTTTTCATTACCCGTGGTCGGAAAGAGATCACATCACGATCGAATTGCCTGCCGGGTTCGCGCCGGACAACGCCGATGTGCCGGCTCCAATAACTGCGGCGATGACCCAGAACATCTGCGAAGCGACGATCAAGATGGCGGTTGATGGACACACTTTGATTTACGACCGCTCGTTCTTTTTTGGCGGTGGCGGTAACGTGTTTTTTCCGAATCGGACCTACGCCGCGGTAAAGCAACTCTTCGATATCATCCACCAGGCGAACAATCATACAATCACGCTGAAACAGGTCGCCGCCGGCAACTAAGAATTCGTTTGATCGCGTAAGGAGTTGGCAAGATGTTCCTACGATGGGCCTTACTAAGCATTTTGATCCTGGCGGCTGCGCCCTGGGTAGCTGCCAGTGACGATACACCCGCGTGGTTGCAGGAAGCGGCAAAGCTGTCCGTGCCCGCTTACGACAAGGACGTTCCTGCAGTTGTGCTGAAGCATGAGCAACACACGACTGTAAATGCGGACGGTCGGGTTACCACAGTGACGCAATATGCGATTCGCATCCTGGTTCGAGAGGCGCGCGATTATGCAAAGGCGCGGGAGTTCTATGAAAGCGATGCCGGAAAAGTGCGCGAGCTGCGTGCGTGGCTCATCAACGCTGCCGGTCCCGTTAAGCGTTACGGTAAGGACGAGACGATCGACGTCGTCGAGGATCCAAATGATATTTACAACGAGTCGCGACTGAAGATCATTGACGCCTCGAAGGACGCAGATGCGGGCTCAGTGTTTGGCTTTCAGGCAACCACTGAAGAAAAATCGATCTTTTCTCAGGACATCTGGTTATTTCAGACTCGGTTGCCGACGATCGACTCGCGCTACCAAATTTCATTGCCCACTGGCTGGACGGCGCGCGCCGTCACTTTCAATCATGCGGCCATTGAACCCACTGTTAACGGTTCGACATACACATGGGAGCTAAACAATCTATCTCCAATCACTCCTGAGCCACACAGTCCAACCGTATCCAGCCTCGCGCCACGGATTGCGATTAGCTACTTTCCCCCGGCGGACAGTCCACAGCCAGGTTTCAAGACATTTTCCGACTGGGCGGACGTGTCTTCGTGGGTCAGTCAAATGCATGATCCGCAGGCTGTGCCCAACGAGGCGCTGGGTGAAAAGGTGCGCCAGTTGACGGCGAACGCGAAAAACGAATTGGATAAAATCCGCGCCGTGGCCATCTTTGTGCAAGGCATCCGCTATATCTCTATCGACATCGGCGTGAGCCGGGGCGGCGGCATGCGTCCGCACGCAGCCACCGAAGTCTTCGCAAAGTCTTACGGCGACTGTAAGGACAAAGCGAATCTGATGCGCGCAATGCTCAAGGTGCTGAATATTACTTCTTATCCGGTAGTGATCTATTCCGGTGATCCTGATTACGTGCGCGCCGAATGGGCCTCGCCTCGACAATTCAATCATTGCATCGTGGCCATCAACGTAAGCGATGAAACGAACGCCCCCACTGTGATCACGAGTCCTAAGTTGGGCCGGCTGTTGATTTTCGACGCCACCGACGATGACACGCCTGTTGGTGATCTACCCGATCACGAACAGGGTAGTCTGGCCCTGATTGTGGCGCCGGCAGATGGCGCCTTGATGCGGATGCCGGTAACACCAGCCGAAACTAATCTGCTTGATCGACAGATCGAAGCGTCACTTGATAATGAAGGCTCATTGACTGCGACGGTTCAGGAAAAAGCCACGGGACTTTGGGCCACCAGATATCGCAGCGAATTTCGGCATCTGTCTCACCCGGATTATCAAAGAGTGATCGAAGGATGGATCACCAGGGCGGCCACCGGCGCGCACGTCAACCGCGTCGACCCCAGGGATGACAGTATTGCGGGCCGCTTCAATCTCGATGTCGATTTTTACGCGCACGGCTATGGGCAGGTAATGCAGGATCGTCTGCTGGTCTTCAAGCCCGTTATTGTGTCGCGCCGCGAATCACTCCCACTTACCGGCAGTAAACGCTCGAATCCGGTTGTGCTTGAGGCGGTTGCTTATTCGGAAACGGTGCGAGTACGAC
>QHXH01000339.1 GCA_003222855.1 Acidobacteriota bacterium | reverse complement strand
ACCTCATCAAAGGCGCGCTTGAGTTCGGCGGCGATTTGCTCCGGTCCCCTGCCTTCGATCTGATATCGCTCCATCATGTAAACCAACGCGCCGTCTCGCAATATCCCTATAGACGGCGATGACGGACGATAACCGGTGAAGTAGCCGCGCGCTCTTTCAGTCGCCTCGATATCGGCTCCGGCAAACACAGTTGCAACTCTGTCAGGCCGTACTTCACTTTGCAGCGCAAGGGCAACCCCTGGGCGCGCTTTGCCTGCGGCACAACCGCAAACTGAATTGACCACAATCATCAGCGTGCCGCGGGTGTTCTTCACAGCGTCATCAACTGCTTCAGCGGTGCGCAGCTCTTCCACTCCGATACGGGTCAAGTCTTCTCGCATGGGACGAATCATGATTTCAGGATATTGCATAGCTTTCCCCTCTTCTATTTTCTATCTCGTATTTTCTTATCTCGTGAATTCTATCACGTTCAAGGCATCGCCCGCCGATAAGGTGATGCGTCGCGGCTCGTCACCATCACCACCGATCGAAATCCGCCATGCGTGTTCAGGCAGCGGATAGCGACCGAGCCGCTCTGCCCATTCGATAATTACGACTGCATTCTCATCAACAAGTATTTCGTCGAGATCGACTGCGTGTGCCGCGGTTGCTCCTTCGTCGAGCCGGTAAAGATCGATGTGATACAGAAGCAATCGTCCAGGATGTGGATTGACGAGCGTAAACGAGGGACTCGTGACATTCTCACGATCGATTCCCAATCCCGCCGCGATTCCTTTGACGAACATCGTTTTGCCCGCGCCGAGCGGCCCGTCCAGCAAAATGATTTCGCCGCCCCTGAGTTCGCGCCCGAGGCGCTCGCCCACTTCGAAGGTCTCGCTTTCGCTGTGAGAAACGACCTCGCGCGTCTGAATGGTGGTCGCGGTACTCATGGCTTGGAATGTGATTCAGAATTAGCGAAAGCAAACGAGGCAAAGAAACGATCGGCGTTGGCGCTGTCGGTTTTTCCTCCTAAGACAGCGACCGCCACCTGGTAAACGCGATTGCCGAAAAGGTAAACACGACTCTTAAACGACGCTTGTTCGCTTTCGCCGGTAAACTCGAGTCCGGGACGACCATCAAGAGTTATCTGCTTGCTCGCGACCAGGGTAGCGTTCAAACCCTTCAGAAAGTTGTCGCGGTTCGCGGCGAGTTCACCATCAGGGGCTAGTTTAGTGCTGGGAGCATAATCACCATACGCCGCAACATAGATAGTTTTTTCCGCCATGATGGAAAATAAGTGCAAAGTGAAGTCAGGAGCTGATTTAACTTCTTCTTCGGGTTTTCCAGGCATGAGGACTGAAAACCCGGCGCCCACGGGCGCGACCTTTATCCAATCAGCATTTTGAAATGCACTTACCGTGAGAGCACAGACAAGAACAAGGATTGCTGCCGAATTAATTCGCTTCAACATATTGTTTCGATCAGCCGCCAGACTATGTGTTATCGCACGACGGCCTTTCACCCGTGGGATCGAGCAACTGGAAGGCTCTGCTCAAGTGATCCCGGATATCGGAAGCAACCATCGCCCGCATTCCCAGTTCTTGTGCCGCGAGATCTCCCGCCAGGCCACTGACATAAACTGCTGCGACGACACTTTGAAATGAATCCATGTCTTTCAGAGTTCCGTGCGCCTGCGCGAGGAATCCGGTGATCACTCCGGTGAGCGTATCACCGGCACCTGCCGTTCCAAGTCCGTTGATCGCTACCTGACCGTCGGGCGCAGCAATAATTGTCCGCGACCCCTTCAGCACCAGAATGATTCCGTGAGCCGTCGCGAAGTCGCGCGCGCAGGAGACTCGATCCTGCAACGCCGATTTATCGCTAGTCCCCATTAGGCGGAGCATCTCTCCCGGATGCGGCGTAAGCACGATCGGATTACGAGGCGAACCACGCAAGCCCGACGGCCATGGAGCGAGACAGTTCAATCCGTCAGCATCAATGACGATTGGAGTCTCTCTTTTTTCTACTACACCGCGGACGAAGGTTCGCGTTCGCTCATCCTCAGACGATAAGCCGGGCCCAATCGCGATCACGTCAACCTTTTCAGCAAACTTCAAAACGTAGTCGAGAGCTTCATCACTCGCGGCGCCGCGATCAGTTTCCGCCAACGCTGTTGTCATCACCTCCGGCATGACTTGCGTGGCAACGATCGGCTGCGCTGAAACGGGCGTGGCCACGGTCACCAGTCCGGCGCCAGATCGCATTGCGGCATCACCGCAAAGCGCCGCTGCTCCAGTAAAGCCGCGCGATCCCGCGATGATTAAAGCATGGCCATGCGTCTTTTTATACGAGCCTGGCGTGTATCGCGTCTGAATCAACCAGCGTCGCGCATCGTCGGCCTCTGTGAGAAACAATTGCGACCTCGCCTCTGCGATTAATTCCTGAGGCGAGCCAATGTCAGCCACGATCAGTTTGCCGTTGTAGTCCGATGCAGAGGGCAGAACGTTCGCTCGCTTCGGCGCCGTCATTGTTACGGTCGCGTCGGCGGTAACTGCTTCGCCGATTGGCTCTTCGCAATCGGCATTCAGGCCCGATGGAATATCTATAGAAACGATTGGTGCATAGCGATGCGGCGGCAGGTCGCGCATTTCGCGAAGCTGATTTACATATCGAACGACTTCACGATGAATACCTTCGAGGGGACGCGTCAAGCCGGTCCCAAACAGAGCGTCGATAGTGACGTCGTGAGGTACGGCCAAAACACTCGCCAGCAATTGTTCCCAGCCTTTTTCTGAGTCGCATTCGAAGAGATTGATGACGCCCGCCTTAGCCAAGGCTGTTGCTTTATCTTCGTGCAGGGCCTGCTCACCTCTCCAGGCGCGCAGCCGATTGAAATTTTCTCGCGCATCGCCTTTCGTGTCGTCAAGCCTGCCGACAAGCACTACATCAACTCGAGCGCCTGCGATTGCCAGTAAGCGAGCAGCGGCCGCGCCATCGCCACCATTGTTCCCTTTGCCGCACATCACCAGCAACGACTTGCCGGCAACATCGCCTTTACAAAAACTCGTGACGCAGCGCGCCGTCGCGCTCGCGGCGTTTTCCATGAGCACCAGGGAAGGAATACCGCTATGCTCGGTCGTCAGGCGATCGATGTCGCGCATTTGCGCTGATGAGATGACTGCTTGCACGAGGTGATGATAAGGAGAAGGCTATGAGAGGGTCAATTGCGGTCGGACAAGGAGTCAAACCACCGGTCACACGCCGGACAAAATGAAAAATGCGGCGCTCAGGGGGTTTTCCCCGCCGCCGCCGCTGCTCCAACCGATCCGTTTTTCCGGGATAAGTTGTCTAAATGGTTAATGAGTCGAATTCTCCAGAATCTTTTTACTGACCGTTGGGAATACCAGATCCCGGCCCTCGGGCTACCGCCTGACGCTTTTTGTCATTCTGGTGATCGACTTTTGGCGCGACTTCCTCGGCAGGCCCGCCACCTCAACTTGCGTGAAAACACGCCCAAAAACACCATTCAGCCGGGTACTCCTCTTGTAGTTACGGCTGCGGCGATTTCTGATCGACGGCCGTCGAAAGGCTGTGGTATGTTCCCTCCGAGCTGTGGCACAAAGTAACACCGATTCAGAGTGTACTTATAAGCACGGTTCACCACCTCGCGGTACGATCGCTCATAGGATCGATTCGGGAAGTTTTCCGATTGAGCAGAAAAGGCCAATTCTCTGACGACGCGGTCGTCGATCTCGCCACAGCGCGCTCCAGGCTGCGGTCGCGGGCCGGTAAGACCTCATCGGCTTCACTGAAGAACGAACTCGCCGAAATCAATCTGCTTCTCGACCAGGGCTTCTCAAACGAAGCCAGATCTCGACTCTCCAATCTGCTTTCCACTGCCCGGAACGATACGGAAGTTCTGGCTGAAGCTCGCCTGGCACTATCTATTGCTTTAGAGATGCACGGCGACTACAGGATGTCTTTGCAGGCGATCGCGACGTACGAGCCCGATAAGGCTAAGGCTGGTTTGCCAGTTGAGCTGGCACTGAAACTGCGAGTGCAAATTGCCATCGCCTACAACTACTGCGGCGATCACCCAAAAGCAATTTCGCTGTTGAAATCTGCGCTGCGGGATGTGCCCAACGAACAGTCAGCGGCGGCCGTCTACACCGCGCTGTCGCGCGCGTATCGAAGCATTAACGAATATCCAATCGCGCGCGATTACTCGGAAAGGGCGCTGGCCATTTACCGGCAAAGCGGTGATTGGCGCGGACTTGCTGAAGCCTATTTCGGCATTGCTGTGACTGATCATCTGGAAGCGCGAAACGAAGCAGCGTTAGCTAATTTCGATCAAGCCTTAAAAATAATCGGTGATCATCCAGCGACGTTTCTGCTGGGGAAGATTTATTCGAATATGGCCGCCGCCAATTGGTGGCTGAAGCAGCCGCAGCAAGGCATCGCGTGTTTGGAAAAGGCGATTGATTATTACGAACACTCCGACCACCTGCTAATGGCGGCCGCCGCTTACAACAACCTTGGGCTTAACCTCATGCTGGTGGGCCAATGGGACCGCGCGCACGAGGCGTACGAGCGCGCGCTGGCACTCATCAAGCAAGCAGATGAACACGACGAAAGGGTCCCGATGGCTTTGGACTCGCTCGGCGAGTTGAGCATGCTGCGCGGCGATCTCGATGAAGCGAAAAACTATCTCGAGCGCGCGGTAGCGTTATCTTCTGAAGGGACAAATAAGTGGTACGCCTGCCAGACGTTAAGGACCATGGCGCGGTGCCACATTGCCACCGGCGAAACCGATCTGGCGTTGGCTGATGCTGAACACGCGCTGCGGCTTGCCCGGGACATCGGCGATGGCCATTCGATCTGGGAAACGCAGTTGCTCCTTGCAGAAAGTTTTTTGCAGAAGGGCGATCTTGATGCCTGCGCCGCCAAGCTCAGTGAACAGTCGGAACACAGCTCCGATTCGCCTATCGTCATCGGTCTGAGCGGTGAAAGCCATCGATTGCATGGGCTGCTCGCGCTCGCGAAAGCCGACGCTCCGGCCGCCAGTCAGCACTTTGGCAGGTGTGTTTCCATTTTCGAATTGGTCGGCGATCGCTATCGCACGGGACGCGCGCATCTCGATCTCGGTCGCGCTTACATGCTCGCCCAGTCACACTTGGCGGCTGAGCACCTGACGCGCGCAGTCAACATCTTTCGCGAGCTCGGTGCGCGTCGCGATCTTGAGCACGCAGAAGCTGCGCTGGCTGAACATGATCAAACTCCCCCACAACAGGAACGTCGGCGCGAAGCCGCGATCCAGTTGATCACTTTGCGACTGGCTGAGGCCGTGTCTTCGCGAACATTGTTGTTGAGGGAACTTGCGGCCGTCATTCGCCAGGAGACTTCCGCAAAGCGAGTGATGGTTGTTGAACCTGACGAAGAACAGAAACAAAAGATCGTGATCGCGCACGGGTACGAGGAGGACGAAGCCCATGGCATCGCCGAGGACTTATCCACAGCCAAAACGGACGCATCTCGCGAGCGCTTCGCAAAAAAACACGATGCAAAAGTCATCAAGCTGAAGTCGACAAACTCGTTGCCCGCCACGCTCGTGATCTCGCCGCGCAATGCTGCGCAGCTCTCAGGAGGACTGCCGCTCGATCCGCTGCTGCGGGTAGTTGAGCTCGGCATGGATGTGTGCGCATTGCGCGCGACAACGTCAACCGGACAAGGCGTCGACAATCACGACGGTAGCGCTGGCACGGGACTGTTGCCGGGGTTCATACACTCGAGTCCGGAGATGACACGTCTGGTTGAAGAAGTCCACCAGATTCGATCGTCAGACGTGACGGTGCTGGTCACCGGCGAATCGGGAACCGGAAAAGAGTTAGTAGCGCGCGCGATTCACGCACTGTCTTCGCGTCGCGACAAGATCTTCGTACCTTTCAACTGCACCGCCGTTCCCAAAGAACTCTCTGAAAGCTACCTGTTCGGACATCGGCGGGGCGCTTTTACCGGCGCGGTTTCCGATTCACCGGGCGTGATTCGTTCCGCTTCCGGCGGCACTCTCTTTATTGATGAAGTCGGCGACCTGCCTCTTGATGTGCAGCCAAAACTCCTGCGGTTTTTGCAGGAGGGA
>QHXH01000338.1 GCA_003222855.1 Acidobacteriota bacterium | reverse complement strand
TATTCTGCGTCCGCATCACTGTAAACAAATCCTTTGCGCACCGTTTCGGCATCAAGTCCGCGCATCGTCACAACGTAGGCCAGAGTTGATTCGTCCGGTTCGATTATTCCCGTCGTCCCACCGGCTTCAACCGCCATGTTCGTCAATGTCGCGCGCTCGTCCATGGGCCAGTTCATCAAATCTTCGCCGGCAAACTCCAGAACTTTGCCGATGCCTTTACTGGATTTCATGTAGTCGGTCGCGAGGATGTAAAGCATTACATCTTTGGCCGCGACGTCCGCGCGTTTTTTTCCCTTGAAAACATAGCGGACAGTTTCGGGCACGCGAATGCGAATGTCTTTCGTGAACCAGGCGTTTGCCATGTCGGTCGAGCCAACGCCGAAGGCAAAGCAACCCAGGACCCCGGCCATACACGTATGCGAGTCCGTCCCGATCACAATCTGTCCCGGCAGCGCGAGATCCTCGACGACGGCGTTGTGACAGATGGCTTCCGATCCGCCTTCAGGATTCTCGCCATAGAGTTTGATGCCCTGCTTCTCGGTGAAACTCTCCTGCGTGGTGGCGAGCCCTTCCGCTTTCTCAAGCAAACCCATCTCGCGATGCTTCGGCGACATGACTTTGCCAAGGAACGTGAGGTGATCGCGAAAGGCGAAGACAGATTCGGGCTCCGTCACTTTCGCATCAGCACCCAGGCCTTGCGTGAACAGCGACGCTGCCATTGGCGTGACGTACTCGTGCGAGAAGCGAACGTCAGCGACCGCAAAGAGAGCATCACCGGGTTTGACTGATTCGACGCCGATGGTTCCTGCTTTTACAAACGTATGACGCGCGATGATCTTCTCGACGATGTTCATCGGGCGCGTGTCGGAAGCCCGACCGTCAAGGAGGGCAACCTTCGTATCGGAGCCCTTGCTTACGCGTGGGCTTCTGACACTCTGTATTTCCGGGGGCGAGACTTCGCCCGCCAGCCTCGCTTTGTTGTAATTGAACAGACCGCCGTACTCGACGATATCTCTCGAAATCGGATCCAGTCCCTTCGTAAATTGGTCAAGCGCGATTTCTTCGCCGCGGCGAATACGATCGATCAAGCCAAAATCAGTCGAGGTCAACAAGCCGATGTTCTGCGAGTTCTGTCCGTAGATCTTTTCAATGCTTTCCGCGATTACCAGCTGAATGCCCGCCCACTTCTCAGCGTAAGGAGCAGTCTCGCGCGACGAGCCGCAGCCTTTCGATAAGCCCGACACGACGACCGCGAACCCGCCCTGCTTCACTTCATCCTTCTTGACCGCGCCGTCGCGCATGCCGACGTAAACGTATTGGCCCAACGTCTCGTCGTAATAGAAACAAACCCAGCCCGGAGTAATTTCATCGGTCGAGATGTTGCTCATCAACGCCAGATCGTCGCTCGCGAACGCTTCGGCCAACTCGTCTTCAATCCGTTTCGCTTCTTCGCCTGAAGCCTCAAGCTGTCGTCGAATAATTGAAGTGTCTTCCGTCAGAAAGAGAATGCGGCCGGCGAATTTGATGTGATCGGGTCTGTTTTCAATCTTTTCTGTAGACATCATTGCTCCGGTAAGATTTCTTAATTCTGTTTCATTATAGGGCAATGAGGTCAGTACCGGGAGCGGTAGCGACCGGGTCTCAACTCATACAACGGTCGAGTTTGCCAGAACAACCCGGTCGCTACCGCTCCCGGTACTGATCTCATCATCGTCACCCGGCTCATGGCGCCGGCGTCGTCAACAGATAAACCGCAAACGATGCCAGCCAGTGTTCGCCTTCATAGTTTCCGCTGGTGATGTAAGGCAGCGCAGCGTTCGCATGAGCGATTGCCGATCGAGCAAGGACGCGGCGGGCCGGATCGTTTTGCGGCAGGGCCGACGCAATACTTCTCATGCACCAGGCGCGGCTGAGATTCAAACCATCGAGGTGGACCAGTTTCGGATCGCTGCGATCGGTGACGATCGCCGGCTGCAGAAGCGACCTGGGTTGATTGGAAGCCAGCCCCGGAAGAAATCGATGGAACCAGCGCGCAAACTCAGCCTTATTCATCACGCGCCGCACTAGATCAGCTTCCATCAAGGCAGGCGAAAAGAAATCTTCGCCGCCTGGTTCCCATGCGGCCGGATAATTCACGTCATGGCCGTAATATGTGCGACTGCGTTCGATGATCAGTGTCTCTAATTTCTTGTCTCCGGCTGCGCGCGCATAATCGAGCGCGAACGCAAGACCAAACGCCGTGTTCGGATGCACGCCGGTGCGAATCGGATAATTCTGTTTGGGAAGAAACGCCAGATACTTTTCGACGAATGCGCCGGCAAGGGGAGCGAGATTACGCGACCACCGCCGCCCGTCTTCATCGTTCCAATCGTGCAGCTCTTCCGCCAGCTTGAGCAACCACGCCCATCCGTAGGTGCGTTCGAAAGAAGCGCGATTTGCCTGCTTTAAATAAGCAACCTCGCCGGTAATGTTCTTCGCACTGAGATTCGCATCAAGCGCCGCGCGAATCTGTTTTGATTCAGGCAGATTTGGGAAAAGACGGAGCAGATGCACGAGCATCCAATGTCCATGCACCGTCGAATGCCAATCCAGGCAACCGTAAAACGCCGGATGCATCGCGCGCGGATTGCGCACGTCCGACTCGTCATTAATGGTGTGATCGGGTTTGTTTGGGTATTCCTTTTGAGTGCATTTCAACGCGAGCGCGGCGAATCGAGAAGCTTGAGCTTGAGTGAGTGAGTGCTGTGCAACTGACGGTTGTGCAGCGCTCGTCATAGGTACGAGCACCAAAGTTACGATAAGGATAAAGACTTGAAATGTCTTGTTCATAAATCCGTCTATTCTGTTGTTCCGCTTCGACGGCGATGTTCAAGAATCGCTTCCATTTTTCCAGAGACAACACTCGACAAGAATTATCAAATAACTCCAGCACGTTAGAGTCTTGGAGACATTCTTGATAATCGCCGACTCCTTGAACCTCTCCCAGGATGTCGATGCTTCCGATGTCGGTATTAAAGGTAAAGTTAAGACCTCGGGCAAGCGTTTCAGCGTCAAGTCGAAAAGGTAAATCTCTTGGAGCACCCCGAAGAGTCGCGTTAACTGATCTCAGCGCCTGAGCCAATCGCGCGAGATTGGCTGGATTACGCGAGTAACAAACGTCGAGATCGTAAGTGACGTGAGATGAACCGCGCGCTCCCGCCGCGACGCCACCAACGACTACGCAATCAACCTTAAAGTCAGCGAACAGTTTTAGGCCTTGCGCTATCTCGGCCATTTTGTTTTGCCGAGCGAACTGCTTCCCGCAGCAGTTTCATCTCGTGTTGGAATTCATCAAGCCTCTTGACTCGCTCGTGAGGTGTTAATCGAAGGTTGCTAACAGTCAGCGACAAATCGACGCCAAAGTCGCGCGCGCGCGCCGCGGCTGTGCCCGGTTTTGGCTCGATCAGCCAACGCTCCGCTTCGGTGTATTCGACTTTATCCATTGCGTTTAGTTTAGCAGAAATCCAGAAGGCGAGATAAGGCCATTAGAACAGAACGGTTGAGTTCGAGTTAGCTTGTACACTCCGTATTCGCAAACTAGAGTGTGACCTAAATATGCCTGACATTCGCAAACATCGCGGCGCCCATCCGGAAGATCGAAAGCTGTTTGCTGACGATCAATTACCGAAGATACGCGCCGCCGTTAGCGAGCTGTCATGGCTCCTGACGCGCGAGTACCACATCACGGGCGCGCTGAAACTGGTTGGCGATAAGTTCGCTCTCAACGACCGGCAAAGACTGGCAGTTTCGCGCGTGGCTTGTTCAGACCGAAGCTCGTCATCCCGGTTGGCGTCCAGAGTCGGGATGGAATCTTTAAGAGGCGCACAAATAATTATCGACGGCTTCAATCTCATCATTACTATCGAAGCTGCGTTGAGCGGCGGCGTGTTGATACGTGGTCGTGACGACTGCATTCGGGATCTATCGAGCGTTCACAGTTCTTATCGATCGGTGAATGAGACAGAAGACGCGATCATTCTGATCGGCGAAGTACTCGATCAGGCCGGCGTGGAATCGGTCGCGTGTATTCTCGACAAGCCGATTTCGAATAGCGGACGCTTGGCGCAACGGATTCGGGTTCTGGCTGCGGATCGAAATTGGGATTGGACAGTCGGCCTGGCATTCAATCCGGATGCTCAACTAATCCGTTCAAATCGGATCGTCATTTCTTCGGACGGTCCGGTTCTTGATCAAGTGCAAAGGTGGAACAATCTCGCTGCATCGCTAATTGAGAAAAGAGTGGCGGGCGCCTGGTTGATTGATCTAAGCTGTTAGCGGCAGTTTGGAGTTCCGCCTTTAGGCGGTTCCTGCTTGAAAAATTCCGACTGAAGTCGGTACTCCGAAACCTAAATGAAATTCTCAGTCATCATTCCCGCCTATAATGAAGAGCAATACTTGCCGCGGCTCTTGAAATCGATCGAAGTGGCCCGGGCGAACTATTCCGGCGGGCGTGATGAGATTGAAGTAATTGTCGCTGACAACGATTCGAGTGATGCAACGGCGGAAGTTGCACGTGCGCACGGCGCGCGAGTCGTTCACGTACCGAAGCGTCGCATCGCCGCGGCGCGGAACGGCGGGGCGCGGGCATCACGTGGAGAAATTCTCTGCTTCATCGACGCTGATTCGGCGATTCATTCGCAGACCTTCAATGCGATCGACGAGGCGATGAAGACCGGCCGTTACATCTGGGGAGTTACCGGCGGGATTCTGGAAAGGAAGTCATTCGCTCTTCTGGTTACTTACTGTATTGCTATGCCGATAGTCTTGCTGACCGGGCTCGACACCGGATTGTCGTTTTGTCGCCGCGAAGATTTTCAGAGTGTCGGCGGCTATGACGAAAGCCGTTTGTACGCCGAGGATGTGATTCTTCCGCTGGCGCTACGCCGTCTTGGGCGCACCAAAGGTCAGCGCACGACTCGACTGCCACAAGTGAAAGCGCTCGCCTGTACTCGCAAGTTCGATCAATTCGGTGATTGGCACTACTTCGGCATGCTCCGTGTCGCACTCAAGAGTCTGATCACCCGGAAGTGGCACGACGAAAAACTGGCGGAGAGGTATTGGTACAACTCGGGACGATGATCTGTCAGAAACCCGACCGTCAGAGAGGGTAAGCTCAGAATAGATCAGCCGCAGATTCACGCGGATATACGCGGATCAGAACGAACAGAACTGCTGTTTTATTCTTATCAGCGTAAATCCGCGTTCATCCGCGGCTGATTCCCTATTATCTGCACCGTCCCTGACGCTTGGGTTTCTGCGACCCTTTCACCTTTCCTTTAACTCGCAGTAGAATCACGTCCTCCGAAAATCTTTATGGCGGAAGCGGGACAAACCAGATCGCATGGCAGCGAGGTGCACGAGCGGCTTTGTCGCGCGCGGACTTTTATCGACGAATGCTACGATTTACCGCTCGACCTGGACGAGATTTCAAAGCAAGCTTGTTTGTCCCGCTATCATTTTCTCCGCCTGTTTCGCGAAGCGTTTGCGACCACTCCACACCAGTATCTGATGCGCCGCCGGATTGAAAAAGCGAAGGAACTGCTCCGTTCGCGACGACTCAGCGTGACGGACGTTTGCTTTGAAGTTGGCTTTCAAAGTCTCGGTTCATTCAGTACGCTGTTTCGCAAATGCGTCGGCGACGCCCCGATCAATTACCGCGTGCGCCAGATGCAGTCCCTCAGTAAGGTGCCACCCTGCTTTCTCTACATGAGCGGCCTCGGCTTGCGCGACTAGCCACATCGGACTCGGGGCATTAGCCCGACTGTTAGGGAGGGCTCTGTGTTCAAGCCGCAAGTCCTGGAGCCCTCCCTAACGGTCGGGCTAGCGCCCCGCATTCACAACCGGAGAGAATACCCGCAAACGCCGACCCACAATTCAGCAATTTTCGAGAAGACAGATTCCGCCAAACTCTCTATGCTCCTTCGTAAATTCCGACGAAGGGACGCGAAAACTATGATCACAAAAATGTCGCATGCCACTGTTTGGGTAAAGAACCAACAGGAAGCGCTCGAGTTCTATCGGGACAAACTGGGCTTTGAAGTCGATACCGACGCCATGATCGGCGACGACTATCGCTGGTTGACGATGAGAATAAAAGGTCAGCCTGGCTTTGAGATTATTTTGATGGAACCAAAACCGGGATACATCCTGGATGAAGAATCGGCCGCGCAACTGAAAGCGCTGATGGAAAAAGGCGTACTCGGCGCCGGCGTGTTTGAAGCGGATGACATCCACAAGACTTATGAGGAGTTAAAGGCGCGCGGAGTTGAATTCAAAGGCCCTCCGGTCACGCAATCGTGGGGGACCGCCACCGTGATGAAGGACAACTCTGGCAATTGGTTTAGTCTGGGCCAGGACAAGAAAGAAGCTAAATGATGTCGGGAGGTCTCTCTCTGCGTCTCTGTGCCTCCGTGGCCGATTGATCAGGAATCGAAAATCCTTGCTTGAACATCGACGTCTACTTCAATCTAACTTCGATCCGTTAATCACCGCGCGATGAAACAATCATCTTGATGTCTTACGCGGGAAGCAAGCCTGCGCGACTGCGAGAAACATAATGGCCACCGCCAACCAAAAAGACCTCTGCAACAGGAGAATGTTTCGATTCATGCCGACCAGATCCGCGTATTTCCCAAGGTGGTAAAAGAGCGGGTTGTAAAGCCAATGCAGGTAGCCGGTGCTGTACAAATAAAACATCGCCGCGCCGATCCCGATGCTCACGGCGTAGGTCACGTACTTTTCGCGTAAGACTACATTGAGAACCAAA
>QHXH01000337.1 GCA_003222855.1 Acidobacteriota bacterium | reverse complement strand
ATTGATACACCCGTCATGACGCGGTGTCCTTACGTACGCACTGCTCTGACATCTTTCAAATGTCCAGTGCGAGCAGTTCGCTTTCTGAGGTTGTCGCCGGGCTCGACGATTAAGGAGCATGAGGACTTCACTCTTGGTTTCGAAAACGACCAGGTGCGCATGCATATTCCGGTTGTCACCAACGCCGACGTCGATTTCTTTCTCGGTGGCCGTCAATTAGAGATCAAAGAAGGCGAGTGCTGGTATCTGGATCTGAGCTTGCCTCACTCAGTCAGAAATCGCGGCACTACCGAACGGGTCCACCTGGTGATCGACTGTGAAGTCAATGAATGGCTACGCGATCTGATTCAAGTCAACGCCGGTTCCCAGGCATTCGCCGAGGTGCGTCGAATTTCATTCGGCGATTAGCTTTCGGGCTCACAGCGACTACTTCTGGGCCTCGCCAGGCAACGTCCGCAGCCTTCTAATTTTCAAAACGCCGTGAACCGGAAGGAATACTGACCACAACTTCATCGCCTTCTTCTTTGCCCATTAAGCTGCGGCCAATGGGCGATACGGTGGAAATGAAGCCGGCGGCGGGATCGCTCTCTTCCGGCGTCACCAGACGATAAGTCACCTCTTCTTCTCGCTCAGCGTCATAAAGCACGAGCGTCGATCCGTAGCCGGCTTTGTCGTGCGGGATCCGCGAGAGATCGATCGAAGCAACTTCGCTCATACGCTGACGCAACTCGCGAATACGCGCTTTAACCATCGTCTGACGTTGCAAAGCGGTTTGGTATTCCGAATTCTCGCGCAGATCGCCAAACTCGCGCGCCCGTTTGATTTCCCTGGGCAGATGAACGCGCAACTCGCTCTCGAGCTCGTCGAGTTCAGCCTGAAGTCTTTGTTTGACGTCTTCTACGCTTGAAGACAATGAGAGCCTCTTTGTTCGATTGAGATTACCCACCCGCTACCGCAGGTGGTACTGACCTCTCCTGCCTACTGCTCACCGCTTAGTGGGCACTGCTTACTGCCTACTGGCTCACGCCTTGCCTTTATCGTTCAAGGCATCTTCGATCGCCTGCCGCATCAGCTGCGGGGTCTGATTAACGTTGAAGCCGGTAAAATGCTTTACGATTCGGCCATCGCGCGCGATGACAAAACTTTGGGGAATTACTGACCGGCCCTGGACTGCTTCAACCAATGGCCCGGACAGCGTGCCGTCATCCCAGATGATCTGATACGGAACATTCTGCGCCTTGATGTAATCTTTCACATGCTGCTGATCATCGCGCTCGTTGTAGGTAGTTGCCAGCCCCAGCACAACCAGCCCACGCGACTGGTATTCATTACTAATCTTTACGAGTTCAGGCATCTCCTGGCGACATGGCTGGCACCAGGTGGCCCAGATGTTCAGCACCACAACCTTGTCGGAAAAATCCGCAAGCTTCAGCGAACTGCCGTCCAGCGTGTGCAGGGCCGTGTTGCGGAGCTGTTCAGGCAATGGCACGAAGGCCGGCGGTGCTGTTGTAATGGCGGGCGCCGTCTTAGGAGCTGTCTTCGCCACTGGTCCGCTAGCGGGCTGGACTCCTTTTGAACGCCACTCCGCAATGCCATACCAGACGATTAGCGCGGTCGCGATCAGCGTAATCGCGATGCGGCCCGGGGTCCAAAACGCGTCCTTCGCATTGGCATCGGTGGATAAACTCTTGTCGTTTTCTTTTGCTAAAGAATCTTTCGATGAAGCCACGTAGACCCTGCTTTCTAAAACTAATTTGCCCCCGCCATCACGCGAAACGTTGCGACCCGGGTCAGGTCATTGCCAATAATCGCATATTCTCCCGGCATCAGCGAAACGCGCGGACGAAGCTCCATGAAAACTTCATCGCCGTTTTTCGCCAGTCCGCGAGGTACGGGGCGCACAATTTCAGCAGATGAGATCGCAAAGCCGGCCATACCGCGCTGGGCAATCGCAGTCACTCGCCGCGCGCCGTGATGAGGCGTCAGCCAAACCAGGAGCGGCGGATGGGCGCCGCCGCGATCGACTGTAAACAGAAAAATTCGCTGTGTCGGTGACAGAACCGTCGCGGCATGCTCGCCTTTCAATTCGATGTAACTGGCCGTCGTGCTCTTCGCAACCTGCTCCGGTCGCAGCGGCGTCCTCGCGGTCTCAAAGGGCAACGGCGTTAGTTTGTTTTGCTGATCGAGGACGTAGATCAAAGAATGATCCACGGGTGGCGTTGGCAGAAACTCTGGTTGAGCCTCGATGTTCGAAATACAGAACATGAAACTGAACAGAGCAGCCTTCATGAGGCAGCGTTTGCTTGCTTCACAAATCATTCGTATAGCCCCAGTCATCAAATCATTTCCAGGATGGAGTGGCACCGGAGCGGTAGGGACCGGGACTGGAGCGCAAGCGTCCTCGCTTGCAATCACTGGTCGGAGAGACAACGCGGCAAGCGAGGACGCTTGCGCTTCAGTCCCGATCGCTCGCGCTTCGGGTACTGACTCCACCACCCCAACTAAAATTGGTACTCTAACATCGGTGAAATAGAGAGACTAGCAAGCCATAACTTGTAGTCAAGGGCACGCGTCATTAAACTCTCTTCGAGCTTAGTGCATCTATAAAGAGGAGTAGAACGATGACCAGGCCTTCATTAGCTTATCGCGCCATCGCCACCGCAATAGCACTTCTGCTAGCCTGTAGCCTGGTGATGGCGCAAGACATTGCCGGTGGCGCGGGCGTGTTACTGGCAAGCGCAGACGTCGAGGCGAAACTCGGCAAGGGCATCTTTACTCCGGCGCAAAGCAAGCCGCACGTAAACAAAACTCCGGACAAGAAGACTGTGACTCGCTCAGTTCGCTCGGCGCATCCGCGAGCAAACACCGCCGGCAATCGTTCTGGCAATACCGGGACCACCGCAAACACCGGCAGCTCCGGCAATCGAAGTGGTGCGGGTACGCGTCCCGCGATGGATGCCGAAGCTTATAACAAACAGGGCGACGATTTTTTCGATGCGGGCAAATACGATCAGGCCGCTCAGTCTTACCAACAGGCAATCAAGCTGCGCACTGATTACGCGGACGCATATCTCAATCTCGGTGAAACGTATTTCAACCTCGGCCGCTATGACGAGGCCATTGCGGCCGACAATAAGGCCATCTCTTTGAAATCAGATTGGGCCGAGGCCTATCGCGCGCTGGGCATTGCGTATCTGAATGCGAAAGATTCATCCAATGCGGTCACGGCGCTAAAGCGCGCGCACGAACTAAACTCTGCTGATGCTGAAACAAGAAGCTCGCTAAGCCTTGTCTATTACGATCAGGGCGCAGCGGCTTACAATGCGAACAATTATGAAGATGCTATCGAGCGCTATCACCAGGCGATCAGCCTGAGACCGGATTACGCCGAAGCTTACAGCAACCTGGGCGACGCGTATCGGCAACTGAACAAATTGACTGAAGCCGCGGACGCTTATAAACACGCGGTCGCTACGAAACCGGACCTGCTGGAAACCTACAGCAACCTCTCTTTGGTGTACGACAAGCTGGGCCGTTATCCGGAAGCAGTTGATGCTTACAAGCAAGTGATTCGTTTAAGGCCCGACGATGCCGAAGCAAACAACAACATGGGTTACGCGCTCGGCAAAAGCAAACGTTGGCCGGAGGCAGCCGTCGCCTTCAAACGGGCAATCGAATTGAAGCCGGACTATGCCGAGGCGTACAGCAATCTGGGTTGGGCCTATAACAATCTGGGAAATTTCGGCGCCGCAATCGAGCCACTCAAGAAAGCAATTCAATTAAAAACGTCCTTGCCGGAAGGTCATTTCAACATCGGCATCAGCTACAGCCACCTGAAGCAGAACGAGGAGGCGCTCGCGGCGCTCACCCAGGCAGTTCAGTTAAAGCCGGACTGGCCGTCGGCCCAGAACAATCTTGGCGTCGCCTATATGAATCTGGGCAAGTGGAAGCAGGCAATCCAGGCGCTGAAGGAAGCGGTCAAACTCAAACCGGATTATCAGGGGGCACACTACAACCTGGGCGTCGCCTATCTGCAGGCCGGCGACAAAAAGTCAGCCACCGAGGAATACAAAATTCTCCGGCCGCTGAATCTTAATAAGAAGCCGCCGCCGAAGGGGTGAGTTAGGCAGCGGCTTTGCCGCAGCCCATAGCGGTAAGCCTCCGGCTTACCGGTTAGTCTTTCAGAAAATTCAGGAGGCTCCGCCTCCGCTCCGCCATTTGATTCGATCAATATCCATTCGAAGCGGTTCATCTTCCGAAAGTCCGCCGTTCCAATACCGAATACTCGACCAGCGATATTCTCCGGGCGTCTGCACCAAATTGGCTCGCACCGGATTCTGATGTGTGTAATGAACCCGTTGCATTAACATCTTCTCGGTCAGTAACAATCGGGCGTCGGGATGGTGATCCCACAAAGAATGTTTGTAACGCCTTGGTCTTATTTCATGCCTAAGTTTCTTCAACGATATTTCATAGCTATGCAGTTTCAGATAATCGATCACGCGACGACTGACAATTCCATTGATGAATTGAAGAGTTCGCGAAGGTGACAGCCGCGAATCGGTGACCACGTGCAGGTGATCAGGCATGATGACGTAAGCATAAAGCGCAAAATCTCCAGAACGACGCGCCTCATCCAGTGCTGCACAAGTTACGAGCTTAATTTCGTTCGTGCGGAAAACCAGCAAGCGATCTTTAGCGACAGAGGTCAGGTAATAACAGGGAGAGTCTCGGGAGATCGTATGCATCTCCTAAGCATACAAGTGCTTTCAAGGAAAGATATTTTCATCGGTTTCTGCTTGTTTATTAGTCAACTCCGTTAGTTTTTCTTCTGTCCGCTCTTGCGCTTCGGCAAGCCTGCCAACCATGCCGACAACAACCGTCAATGCTTCAGTCAAATGATTGTGTTTCTTTGTAAGTTCCGTCTGGGCTTCCTGTAGCTTTTGAATATCGACGGTATTCTTTGCCTGCTGCTCAATTATAAATTCCATCCGTCGTTCGAATTGTTGGTCGTTCATGGAAGTTTCTCGAAGGCAATCATATCACGTCAGTTTTTATGACTCGTCACAGTATATCCTGCGCGCGCAAAGTAATGATTGTTGCAATGACCAGCCCAAAGAACATCAGGATCAGCACGAATGGATCGAGAAGAATGTTGCCCCAGGGGTGCAGAAAGTTGATGTACCCACTCAAATCAGATGGTATCTTTTCTGCCGCCGGCACGTCGGGGGCCGCGGCTAACTTTGGCGCGTCAGGTCTTTTCAGATTCGGATTGTAAGGAGCTTGCTCGAGGTAAGATTTCATCTTGTCTTCGTAGTCTTTCATCTTGTCCTCAGCGTCCTTCTTATAATTCTCGATGTCGGTGCGCGCCTTGGAAATGTTTTCGTCGTTTTGGTCCTCAATATGCTTGTAAAGTCCGCGCCCTTTGTTCGCTCCTTCTGAATCTGAACCGTCCTCATCAAGCGTATCGAGCGTCGAGAACCGCTTGATCCCATCGAATGCCCAGGTCGCCGGAATCACGGTGCTGATTACTCGCGCCGTGTTTTGCGGCACGCCTACCAATCCTGAAAAGAGAATCTGCGGAATGAGGATTAAGGGGACCATGCTGGTGGCCATCTCGGATGTTTTCACGACGGCCGAGACAAACAGGCCGAGTGCGATGCCGACCATCGCGGTGATTAAAACGATTGCGACTTGCGGTATGGCCCAACCCGGTACGCTCATCAATCCGATGTAATGCAGAAACTTTAGCGACCCGTAGAGGAAAATACACTGCAGCGAAACGATGAACGCCAGCACAAACAATTTCGAGCCGACGTACGGCAGTAACCGCAAATTGACCATGCGCTCGCGGGTGTAGACTGCGCGCTCGCGAATGATCTCGCGCGAGGCGACTGAGGTGCCAAACCAAATCGCCACCAAAGCCAGAACGAAATAAGGAAAGTCACGCGGCGCATCCGAACCAACCACGAGATAAGTCAGGAAGGCGATGATTGGCGCTTGCCCGAACAAGATCAGCAGATTGAACTTGTCCCGCGTGAGTACTTCGAAGTACCTGCGCGTGAGTGTGCCCCACTGGCGCACAGCGTCGATGACGCTCATGCGCCGCCTGGGGGGAGCCGCGGCACGGCCGTCGCGGGGCAGGAGGCTCAACGGATCAACTACATTGCGTCGATACTCTTCTGTGGTTTGAAATTTCTTTTTCCACTCTTCAGCGACGTGTTCAGAAATCTGCTCGCGCTGTTGTTTGAGCGCGCTCTTCTGACCCTTGGTGGCATTGAGAGGCAATGGCGGCAAGGCCGCGAGCTGCTGGTCAATCGGCGCTTCGAGCTTGTCGTAAAGATCCTTAAAGCTTTCTGCCTTGATATGCGCCAGCGCTTCCTGCGGCGCGCCATAGAAAACCAGTTTCCCGCGCATTAACACGACGATCTTGTCGAAGAGCTTCACGTTCTCCATCGCGTGGGTCCGCTTTGCCGGAAGAGTTTCATGATCGTTTCTTCCGTCGCCGGATCGAGACCTGAGGTGGGTTCGTCAAGAAAGATCACCGAAGGTTTCGTGATCAGCTCGACGGCGATCGAGACCCGCTTGCGCTGGCCGCCGGACAGTTGAGAGATCGCTACATCGCGACGCTCTGACAAGCCCGTGACATCCATCACCTCATTCACAATCTGATCGATTTCGCGGCGGGACACATCACGCGACAGACGCAGACGCGCGACGTAATACAGAGTGCGATAGACCGTCAGCTCGCGGTGAATGATGTCATCCTGCGGCACGTAGCCGATGGATTGCTTCAACGAATCGAGATGCCGATAAAGATCGAGATTGTTGATGAGCACGTAGCCACTGGTCGCCGGCCGCATCCCGTTTAGTGAATCCATCAAGGTTGATTTGCCCGCGCCCGATGGCCCAAGCAAGCCGACAAATTCGTTTGGTTGAATCGTCAAACCAACATCGTCGAGCAACTTGATCGTGCCGCCACCTGATCTGTTCTTTACGACTTTTGCGATGTTGATACAGTCGATGCGCGTCTTTGATCGCGTGTCGTAGACAGCGACCCCCTGCGCCGCGTCCGCTTGCAGGACAAACGGGCCGATTTGAATCACATCCGAAAGAGAAACGTTGCGGCGGCCGCTGATGCGCTCGCCGTTGACGTACACACCGTTTGTCGATCCGGTATCTTCAACCGCCACGCTGCCGTTCGTGCGCACAAACCGCGCGTGATGATTCGAGATTTGCAAGCCATCCAGTCGCACGTCGCTCTCCGGTGAGCGCCCGACGGAAAGTTGCGGGCGGTTTTCAAACGACAGTCGTGCGAGTAACTGCGGCTGTGAACCGGCAGGCGGCTTGGTTCCTTGCAACGATCCCGAGGTCGAAACGATTGTTTGCCGCTGGGCCATCGCGGCGATCTCGCCAAACGCCGGCGGGATCAGGCGCTGGCTGGGCGTGGGAGCACCGGGCTGGATCGCGCGATGCGCCGGCGCCGGGTGCGCCGGATCAACCAGGCGCAATCGGGGACCGCCGACGCCAAGCTGAATTTGATCGCCATGAAACAGCGGCACTGTTTCTGTTATGCGCTGATCGTTGACCAGAGTTCCATTGAAACTGCGTAGATCACTAATCGAGTATTGATCGCCGCTCCTCTTGATCTCCGCATGACGACGAGACACCACGGCGGCGTCAGCATCGATGACCACCTCGCCTTCGGGATCGCGACCGAGGCGGGTCACTTCCTTATTCAATTCGATCCGTCTCGTGTGACCAGCGAGTGGATCGACAAATTCGAGATGCGCCGATCCTGCGGGCGACGGCCGCGCTTGCGGCTGGTTGCCGGGACTTTGAGGTGTTACGGATTTCGCAGCGGCAGAAGGGGCCGCGGCTGCGCCGGCGTCATGCACCGTTTCCATTCTCCCGAGGTCTGCTGGCTTTGGCGCCCCCGTCTGGGCAGGAGATTGCTCGAGGCTTACGACCCGCAGGATTGGACCACCGGCGCCCAGCTGAACATGCGATCCAACGCGCACTTCGCGTGGGGATGTGATCCGCTCGCCATTTACGAACGTGCCGAACCGGGAATTTGTGTCCGCCACTGTGCAGCGACCATCGCCGAGACGGAACTCGGCGTGCTTACGCGAGACCATAGGCCACTGTTCCTGTGAAAAGAAGTAAAGGCAGACAGCCGGATCGCGACCGACAAAAACAACGTCGCCGGTGAACGAGCGTTCACCATGCAATTGGCCGCCGCGGTCTTCAGCGAGAACAAGCTTCATAGTAGAGCAAGTTGCTAACTTGCTTTCGATAATCGAAGAGATTGAAAGATGATTCGCAAGTTAACAACTTGCGCTACTTTCCGAACCGAAACGACTCGAGAATCATTGGCAGCTCGCCCTTTACGCCGACGTCATTCACCTTTTTCAATTCGGGCGCGAGCGATGTCGCGAACATCAATAGCGCGACTCCATTGTTGCTGCCATCAACCGGCGGAACAAAAATCACGCGTCCCCAAATCTTGATATCGGGTCGATTGCGTGACGCCGTTTCGAACCGAAACTCGTAACCATCATAGTGGCCGGCCCTGGTTGGCCCTTCGGAAACTTTTCGATAGTCAAGGAAATCCGGGTTCTGCGCGTATTGCGCGCTTAAGTTTTCGACGAGTGTATGGAACGTCGCGCGATCTCCCTCTTCAGATCCGGCAGACGAGTACCAGCCGACAGCAAAATTCTCCTGCGTGAAATCAGGGGGCAAGCGACGTTCAACGCGCGCGAAGTTCGTGGCGCCGGCCAC
>QHXH01000336.1 GCA_003222855.1 Acidobacteriota bacterium | reverse complement strand
CCCCGCGGGAGCGTTGAGCACGGAGACGCGGGTCGCCTGAAAGCGCCCGCGCACGTTCGGCTCGAAGCGCACCTGGTTGATGTCGTCGAGGTTGGCGACGAGGAGCCGCTGCGACACTGGATCGAAGGCCATGTTGCCGATGTGCGTGCCCAGGC
Organism: Acidobacteriota bacterium; assembly: GCA_003222855.1. Lineage (GTDB taxonomy): Bacteria > Acidobacteriota > Blastocatellia > Pyrinomonadales > Pyrinomonadaceae > UBA11740. The sequence goes on along the minus strand of QHXH01000336.1, from coordinate 4,346 downwards.
TTCGCACCTGCGCGCTCACCGACGGCGGCGCGCCCGACGCGTTAATGACGAAGAGGTCTATATCGGCCAGCGTGTACGGGGTGACCGAGTTCCAGGAGCGGTTCAACTCGTCAACCCAGTTGGAGCCGTTCCAGTTGACGATTAGGCCGGTGTTGGGAGCGGCGGGCAGCGACGGGTTCATCGCGGGGTTCGGAGGTGGCATGCCACCGTTCGCGGTCACATCCGACTGCGACACGATGGTCGTCTGGTTGCCCGACTCGAAGACCGAGACGAAGACGCGCGAGCCGTCATCGCTGCGGGCGAGCGCGCGCGGCTGCTTGCCGGAGATTTGAATCGTTTGCGCGTTGCCCTGCGTCGGGTTGGACGCATCGGGGAAAACCTTGACCGCGCCGCTCGCGCCCGTGACCGTGCCGCCGCCGGCGACGGGCCGCGTCCCGCCGCCCGACACGCAGACGAATGCCTTCTCATTGCTCAGTCCTGCGAACAGAACGTCGGTGGGTTCGTCGCCGACATCGATCGTACGAACCACGTTTCCGGCCGCGAGATCGACGATGCTCACCGAATCCGACAACCAGTTGGCAACCCAGGCTTCGCGATTGTTACGCACGGCGACGCTGACCGGCTCCAGGCCGACAGGAATCTCGGCGGTGAGAACTGGCGACCCCGACACGAGTTGGAAAACCGATAACGTCGCGTTTGGAGTGTTGACCGCAAGCAAACGAGTCCCGTCTGGAGTCAGACCCAACGGATGAATCTGTGGTCCCTCGAAATTTCGATACGTGCTCGGCGAACCCTGGGCAGTAACCACACGAGAAAGATCTTTGCTGACCAACCACACTGCGACTAGTGAAAGGACTATGAGAATAGCGATGCGCAAGCGAACGGCCCAAGCCGGAAGCGAGGAAATCATGGAGACTCCTTGAAGATACAAATTATTCCGTTATGGTGCCCCGGGTTATGGCCCATTTCGCGTGGGCATAATACACCCAAAAGCAAGTTCGGCAAACAATAAAAGGGCCGCCGATATCGGAGTTGTTTAGCCAATAACTTCTAAGGGGTTACCTGAATTCGTGCCAGCAGTTGCTTGAATCTTGGATCCTCGCGCAGCGATGCCAGCGTCGGATCGCGCTCGAGCCAGGGCGCGTTCTCGTTGCCGAGCGCAATCGATCGCTGCAACCACTCGAACGCTTGCTCCAGATCATTTTCCAGCGCGTAAACGGACGCGACGGCGTACGCAATGTCCGCGTCCACCGAAGCCGTGCGCTTCACATCCTGATTCAATTCCGCCAAAGCCGCGTCGTGTTGACCTTGCTTGCTCAGGCACATGGCGAGGAACGGCCGCACCCCATGCAGGTTTGGATTTGCCGTCAGCACCTCGCGCAACACCGCGCCCGCCGGCTCGACCTCTCCCCGGTAAAACATTACCAACGCACGAACGGTGCGCAGGAGCGGGTTGTTTGGCTCAATGGATGCCGCGCGATCTAATTCCCGCATCGCTTCGTCGCGCTTTCCCTGATAAAGACAAATCAGCGCGCGGTTATAGCTAACGACGACAAACGCGGCCGGGTCGAGGTGGACCAGTCGGTCATAACTGCGCAGCGCGCGATCGTATTCGCCGTCCAGGCGATGCAACGTCGCTTTGACGAAATGCACGACTGCCTCGCTGGGCGCTTCGCGTCGCATACGCGCAACTTCTTCGCGGGCTTTCTGTTTCTCTCCACGCCACAGGAGCACAAACACCATCAGCATGCGTGCTTCGATAATGTTTGTATCGATCGTCAGCGCGCGATTGAAAGCAGCTTCCGCCTGCTCGAAATCCTCTGCTCCGCCCAATCCTTTGAAGACACGATTCACGTGACATGCGCCCAGGCCGTCGTACGCCAAACCAAATTCGTGGTCTAACTCGATTGCACGCGTGAAGTGTTTGATCGCCGCGTCACAGTCGTCAGCCGACACGGTACGAAAGATAAAGCGCGCAAAGCGATCGCGCCCGCGCAGGTATTCTTCATAAGCCTCTGCGTTAACCGTTGCCGGTTGAGCCAGAACTTTTTCTTCATCCGGACTCAGTTCCAGCCGCAAGCCATCCACGATTCGTTTTGTAATCTCGTCCTGCACGGTGATGATGTCTTCGGCGGTAGCATCAACGCGATCGCTCCAGATAATTTCGCCGCTCTTCACATCGAGCAGTTGTGCGTTAACCCGAAAATGTCCGCCCACGGCGAGAAACCCGGCCGACAAGACCGCATCTACGTTCAATTCGCGTCCGACGTCGGCGGGGTCGACTGCCTGCCCCTGATACTTCGACATTACTGACGAGGGGCGCACCACGAGCGATCGAATGCGCGCCAGCTCAGTAATCACTGCGTCGGCTAAAGCGAATTCATAAAAGCCGGTCGCCGGATCGTTGTTGAGATTTTTGAAAGGCAACACCGCGAGGCTTTTCTTTTCGCGATCGGCGATCGTCGTCGTCAATGATCTTTCATGCGCGTCAGTTTGTGCGTGCGACGTGAGTTGCGGCGGGCTGGTTGCGCTTTCTTTCCCGCCACCCATTTTTTTCAGCCAGCGCAGCGCGCGCGAAACGGGACTCGAGCCGCCGAGATGTCGCGGCGCCGCGGCGACGTCCATGGCAACGCCGGATGAAACATCCTGCAGTACCTTGCGCAACTCATCGCGCAACTCATCAATTTTTTGATAACGATCGCGCGGCTCTTTCTGCATCGCGCGATCGAGAATCTGTTGGAGTCGCGCCGGCGTGGCCCCCGGCCGCATCTCTGCGAGCGGCTTGGGCTGATCGTAGATCACCGCGTGCCGCACATCGATCGTCGACTTGCCACGAAATGGCCAGGTGCCCGTCAACATTTCGTAAAGCAACACCCCAGTCGAAAAAATATCGGCCCGCGCATCGACTCTATCGCCGCGAGCCTGTTCGGGCGCTGCATAAGTCGCCGTTCCGTAAGGCACGCCGACTTCAGTTAGCTCTGTTTGATGAATTCCGGTCGTCGCTGCTTCCTGTTCATCCAGCAGTTTCGCCAAACCGAAATCCAAAATCTTCACCTGCCCGGCGTCGGTCACCATCACGTTTCCCGATTTTACGTCGCGATGAATGATACCGCGCGCGTGCGCCGCGGAGAGCGCATCTGCAACTTGAATCCCTATGCGCAAAGCGCTTTCCAACTCCAGTGGCCGGCCATTGCAAAGTTGACGTACGTTCTTGCCTTCAACGTATTGCATGGCAATGAAGTGCAGACCTTGCGTCTCATCCATATCGAAGATCGTGCAGATGTTCGGATGGTCCAGGGCGGAAGCGAGCCGCGCCTCGCGCTCGAATCGTTTCAGGTTGGTCTCTTTGACGGTGAGTTCGGCGGGCAGAACTTTGATGACCACTGTGCGCCCAAGTTTTTGATCGACAGCTTTGTAAACCGTGCCCTGTCCGCCCGCGCCGATTTTATGAGTGATCTTGTAATTGCCGAACAGCTGCCCGATCATCGCGGGCGTATTCTATAAGGCAATGCGCAAAGGGGAAAGAGCGAAGCGCAAAAAAGAAGGTGTGGACAAGTCGAAGAATAGTCGAGCACGTCGAAAGCCGTCAGGAGAAGCCCAAAGTGCAACGCTCGCACCCGCCTTCATTTTGTCTGCGTGGCTGTGAACCAAATCAGAAAACCCAACAATCCGCCAAGTGTAGCCAATGCAATGATCGCGGAATGCTTCGGGTTTACGCGTCTTCCACTTAAAGACTTGCCGCCATAGCCTTCGTACACTTTGATGATATCGCTATAGCGGACAACCACGGTCTGCCTGAGATCGACCTCATCGAGCTTAAAATCCTCTTCGTCAATATATATGATCGTGCCGTGATACTCGGCGCCGGAGCTTAACTTAATTGTTAACTTTCCGCGAGTGCCGATCCTTTTCACTTTGCTCCTCATCTTTTCCGTCTGCGGGTTCTGAGCGGCCTGCGGCGTTGCCGAGCTGGTTTGTGCTCCCGTGTGACGGGCCGCGAGTACCACCGCCACGCAAAGCAATGCAATCGTAATTGGGTGTTTCAAGTTCTTCTCCTTGTTCAATCGACTCGTCACCAAAAACCTGATTACAGGCTGCATGAGAGCAAGCAACGTTCCAATTGCTATTGAACTGTTTTTCGGCCTCTTGACAACGTAGGGTACGGCGCTGCCGGTGCCGAGTGCCGCCTTATTAAGACAAGTGTCTTGCCGCCGTATCACAAATGCGCGCGCCCAATGGATGCAAGGTTGTGGAGCTCAATCTCATATCTCACAGTCAATCATCGGCATTGACTTTGCCGCTAACGGGCTTTAATCTTCGCACACGTTTAAGGCTATTAATTTGTA
>QHXH01000797.1:882-2266 GCA_003222855.1 Acidobacteriota bacterium | reverse complement strand
CCAGGAACTTTTTGCGCGGGCCTAACTTCCAGCAGTTCGATCTGATCTTCAATAAGCGGTTCAAGTTTTCCGAGACGGCCAACCTGGAATTCAGAACTGAGATCTTCAACGTCTTCAATCGCGCGAATTTCGATATTCCGGGTTCGCGCTTTAATCTGGCTTTACCCACGGTAGCTCAAGCTGGCGGTATTTACACCATCAGTGGTGCCAGCATCCAGCCGGGGACAGCTTATACGCAGAGCGCCGCCGGTGGGACTTTCGGATTGCTCCGCCAGACAGTGGTGCGTGACGTCGGCCTCGGCACTAACCGTCAAATTCAGTTTGCGTTGAGATTGAATTTCTAACGAGTGGCCAGCAACGCTACGGCCGCGACTGCGGGATCGCCAGTAGTTCGGGTCGCGAGTCGTTCTTTTCAGGTCCTGTCGGACAATAAGAGTATCAGCTACTTGGTTGAGTGCTTGCCTGGCTCACCTAAGCTGCGCAATCTGTTTCGAGCGGCTCAATCCGCCGACCACGGTCGCGTCCCATATGAGCCAGTAGAAGGCGAGGCGGACGAATCTGGTTCGAAAGGTGTATGCGGAAAGAAGGTATAGAAATAATCTGATCTCTGCGGCGGCCAGATGTTCACAGAATGTTAAATCTTGCGAAAACAAAAAGATTTTTGCCGGAATGCTGAATGAATTGGAAAAGTGCTACGCTTGGTGCGAGCCTCAAGCTCATAGGCATGCTGAAACGGGAGCGTTCGTTAACATAGATTTAAGCTGGCTTCGGCATAATGGGGTCACCATTCCATTTGAGGCTGGTCGGCTGGCGTAGAGCCCGGAAGTTCAGAAGGCTCTGAAATGCGGTAACTCGAAAATCAGGATTATATGCACGCCTCGCCGCTTTCCACTTAGCTTTCTTAGGAAACAAGACGTGCGATTATTTGGCATCGGATTAATGCCCGTCGAAGAAGACTATCTTTCTTCGTTGGGAGAAATGACCACGCTGGCTACTGAAGCAGCGGTTGTGTTGGTAGAAATGTTCGGCGACGAAATCGGCGAAGGCGAGCGCTATGCTGCGCACCTCAAGACGATCGAACACGCCTGCGATGAAATCACCCACAACATATCGACCAGGCTCAGCCGGTCGTTCATCACTGCCATTGATCGCGAAGACATCTACGCCCTCTCGACCACACTTGACGATGTCGTGGATCTCATTGAAGCTCTCGCCAGCGCCGTGGTAAGGTACGGCGTTCAGGAATACACCCCCTACATGAAATTGTTCGCCGGTGTGATCCAACAGATGACTCAGGAGTTGAATCTGCTGGTTCCAACTATCGATCGGCCCAGGGATATTAAAAACCATGTAGTGAAACTACGCCAGTTGGAACGCGAAGGTG
>QHXH01000797.1:0-876 GCA_003222855.1 Acidobacteriota bacterium | reverse complement strand
ATTTTAAAAGATCTTTACGCCGATCTCGAAAATACGATCGATCGTTGCCAACACGTCGGCGATTCGGTTGAGCGTATCGTTATTAAAAATATGTGAAGGGCGCGACTACTCAACGACAACTTATGCCTGCTTCAATTAATGCCACTGTGATCATCGCCGGTGTGATCGTTCTGGTCGCGCTTGTATTTGACTTCACTAACGGCTTTCACGACGCGGCGAATTCGATCGCTACCGTAGTTTCAACTCGAGTCCTTTCGCCGCGGTATGCCGTAATTTGGGCCGCAACATTCAATTTCATCGCCTTCGCCATCTTTGGCACGCGAGTGGCGAAAACCATTGGCGGCGATTTAGTGCGCATCGATCTAATCCGCGAGGACGCACGGCTCTACGTTTTATGTGCGGGACTGATGGGAGCAATTATCTGGAACCTGATTACCTGGTACCTTGGACTGCCGACCTCGAGTTCGCACGCTTTGATTGGGGGCTATGGTGGCGCGGCAGTCGCTGCTTATCGGGGCTTCAGTGGCCTGCTTAAAGCGGACGGATGGATCAAAACGCTAATCTTTATTGTTGCTTCGCCTGTAATTGGATTCGTGCTCGGTTTTGCGTTGATGGTGGCGGTTTATTGGATCTTCCATCGCTGGACACCGTCACAGGTGGATAAGACGTTTCGGCGCGGCCAATTGTTCTCCGCGGCGATGTATTCGTTGGGGCATGGCGGTAACGATGCGCAAAAAACGATGGGCATCGTCACGGCCGTGCTCGCCACCGCTGGAATGTTCAATTTACAACTGGGAGAGAAAGGGTCCCTGCCGGCAATTCCGCTCTACGTGGTGCTGCTCGCGCATGCGGCGATAGCGTTGGGCACTTTGTCCG
>QHXH01000335.1:7205-7947 GCA_003222855.1 Acidobacteriota bacterium | reverse complement strand
CTGAATCACCGCCCCCAACGATGACAATTGCTCCGCGATCCGCGGCTTCGGCCGCCGCCTTAGCTAATCCGATCGTCCCTTCGCCGAAAGGCGGCTCTTCAAACACGCCCATCGGACCGTTCCAGATGATGGTCTTTGCATCCTGCAAAGCGTTCGCAAAGTGATTGACCGTCTCGACGCCGATGTCCATCCCCGCATGACCGGCGTTCGTGAACTCGATAGGAATCGTTTTCGCCGCAACCTTGCCGGCCTTGATCGGCTCGTAGCTATCGACCACTTGATGATCCGTAGGCAGCAACAATTCGACGTTTGAGTCTTCGCACCGCTTTTTAATTTGGCGCGCCGTGTCGATCATCTCGTTTTCGACTATCGACTTCCCGACCGTAAAGCCTTCAGCTTTCAAAAATGTGTAGGCCATCGCGCCGCCAATCAGCAGCTTATCGACTTTGCGATCGATTAGCGCGTTGATAACCGGGATTTTATCTGAGACTTTTGCGCCGCCAAGGATCGCCACAAATGGATGCTGCGGATCGTTGATGACACGACCCAAATAGTCGAGTTCCTTCTCCATCAACAGACCGGCCGCCGCTTGCTTGACGAACCTGGTTATGGCGGCAGTGGAAGCGTGAGCGCGGTGCGCAGCCCCGAAGGCATCGTTGACGTAGAGGTCGCACAGCGAGGCCAGTTGTCGTGCGAATTGGCCGTCATTCTTCTCTTCTTCGGCATGGAAGCGCAGGTTCTC
>QHXH01000335.1:0-7179 GCA_003222855.1 Acidobacteriota bacterium | reverse complement strand
TCTTCGCAACCGCGTTTGTGACCTGCTCGCCAATACAATCTTCAACAAAATCAATTGACAAAGGCGGATGAACGCCTACGGGGCTATCGATTACCACGTCAGCTGCGGGCGAGCCCAGTAACTCCTGAAGTTTTAGATAGACCGGCCGCAGACTGTACTTGTCGACGCGCTGACCTTTCGGCCGGCCGAGATGCGACGCCAGAATCACCCGCGCGCCATGTTCCGTAGCGTAGTTAATCGTGGGGATGGCGGCGCGAATGCGGGTGTCGTCTTCAACTTTTCCGTCTTTGATGGGAACGTTGAAATCGACGCGAATGAAAACGCGTTTGCTCTTAAGCTCAACATCTCGAATCGAAAGCTTCTTCATAAACAATTTCGTGTGATTTCGTGGTCATGCTTTTCGGCAGCAAAACGAACCACGAAAACACACAAACAAAAGGCTCAGAGCTGAAGACTCTACAGCCCCTTCCCTGCAATGTACTTGACCAAATCGCGAACGCGGCAGGAGTAACCCCATTCGTTGTCATACCAGGAAAGGATCTTGATCATGTGGCCGCCGATCACGCTTGTGTATTCAGCATCCACGATCGACGAGTTGGAATTCTGTTTGAAGTCGGACGATACGAGCGGCGCTTCCGAAAAACCCAGAATGCCCGCGAGCTCTCCGTTGGCCGCATCCTTCAGCGCCTTGTTTACTTCTTCGCGGGTCGTTTCCTTCTCAACGTCGATTACGACATCGACAAGCGACACATTCGGCGTGGGCACGCGAACACTGATACCGTCGAATTTTCCTTTGAGCTCCGGCAGCACGAGGGACACGGCCTTGGCCGCGCCGGTGGAGGTCGGAATCATGTTAAGCCCTGCGGCGCGCGCTCGTCGCAAATCGCTGTGCGGCAAATCGAGCAATTGCTGGTCGTTGGTGTAGGAATGAATCGTGGTCATCTGCGCCGTCCTGATTCCAAAGTTCTCGTGAATGACTTTGGCAACCGGCGCCAGACAGTTAGTAGTGCAGGACGCGTTCGAAATAATGTTATGCGCGGATGGATCGTAGTTCCTTTCGTTAACTCCGAGGACGATCGTGATGTCTTCATTCTTTGCCGGCGCGGAAATAATCACTTTCTTGACGCTGCCGCGCAGGTGTTTCTTTGCATCTTCGGCTTTCGTGAAACGGCCCGTTGATTCGACCACGATCTCAGCGCCGACCGAGTCCCAGGGGATCGCCGAAGGGTCACGCTCAGAGAAAACTCGAATCTCATTGCCCTCGAAGCGAATCCCGTTTTCGGAAGCTGAAATCCCATGTTTGAGATTACCCAAGACGGAATCGTATTTTAGTAAGTGCGCCAGCGTCTTCGTGTCAGTGATGTCATTGACCGCGACAAAATCATAATACTCGTCGCCAATTGCCGTGCGAAAAATATTCCTGCCTATCCGACCGAAGCCGTTGATGCCAACCTTAACCGCCATACCGTGCGCCCTCCCGTTGCTGTTTACACACGTCACCGCGGCACCTGGACAGCAATCACTTCACCGGATGAAACGTGGAAAAGAAATTGCAAGATAATGCCCGGTTGCCAGCAGTGTCAAGCGAGCATTCCGTTGCGTGTGTGGCACGCGCATCCTGCGCGTGAGTCACGGGCGGGACACCCGCGGCACTGAGCATTTGTTAAGGTTTTTGAAACCGCGTAGAGTTGATCGACGTAGTACGCTATGACCTGGCGCTACCTGTCTGCTCACAGCTTGCGCTCGTTCATTAGATTCCCTAATCAGTTTTAGAGGAGCATTTTCGATGTCGAATCAGTTGCCTCGTTTACTTACGAGATTGTGCGTTGCGATTACATTTATCATTGCGACGTTTGTTGCCGTGCTGGCGCAAACGCCAAGTCCAACGCCGGTTAATCCTGCGACGCTGCCGCCCGGCCAGCAAACGGTTCCGCCGACCGCGCCGCCGGGAACGCCAGTGGTTATCCCGAATGCGCAACCGACGCCGATTACACCGGCGATCCAGGAACCAAATTTTCCGGAGATCAAACCACAGCCGTTGCCGCCTTTACCGGACCTGACGCGGGTGGGTGTTCTTAGCAGCAATGTCGTGCCGTTGTCACTTACCGACGCGATCCGCAAAGCGTTGCAGAACAATCAAGACATTGAAGTGTCGCGTGACGATGTGAGATTTGCCGAACAACAACTCCGATCTCTGCAAGGCGTGTACGAGCCGATCTTCAGTATGACGCCGCAATGGATACATAATATTACGCCGCAGCAGAGTTCGCTTGGCGGCTCAGGCAATACCGGAAAGACAACAACGACAACGTTCAACTGGAACCCGACCGTTACTAAATCGTTTGAAAAAGGCGGCGGCACATATACTCTGTCGTTCGCGAACGCTCGCACCAACACGAGCAATAGCTTCAACCTGATCAATCCGTTCTGGTCATCGAATTTGTCGTTGAGTATCAATCAACCGCTTCTGCGGAATCGCTCGATCGATGCCAATCGTCACGCGATTCGCGTGCAGAAGAAACGTCTCGAACAAACTGATTCAGACTTTCGACAGCGAACGATTCAGATAATTTCTCAAGTACAGGCCGCTTACTGGAACCTGGTTTTTGCGCTGCGCAATCAGCAAAATCAGTTGGATAGTTTGCAAGTTTCACGTCAGAACATGAGAAACATCGAAGCCGAAATCGCTGCCGGCGCGAAAGCGCCGCTCGATCGTGCACAGGTGCAGACCGACATCGCGACGCGCGAAGCTAATCTGTACATCGCTTCGCAAAGCGTTTCGATAGCCGAAAACAATCTGAAGGAATTGATGCTGCGCGACCCTAAGGCTCCTGAATGGTCCGCGCAATTGACGCCGACTGACAGCCCCGCATTTGATCTATCGCCGGTGGATTTGTCGGCCGCGCTCGATGATGGGCATAAAAACCGGCCCGAGTTGCGGCGCTTGACCCTGCAACGTGACATCAATTCAGTAGACCTTCAGTACTTTCAGAACCAGACATTGCCGCAGGTTGATATTCAATCGACGGTTGCGGCCACGGGCCTGGCAGGAACGCAACTTGGGGCGCCGGCAGGTACGCCTGTGCCCTTGATCTCCGGAAATGCAGCGACGAGTTCAAATGCGTTTTTACTTAATCAGATTCAAACTCTTCAGAGAAGTTTGGGACAACCTGTCGCAGTTGTTCCCACCGTGGCCAGCAGCGGCATCGCCCCGAACTTAGTCGGTGGATACGGCAAGGATTTAGCGAACCTGTTCGGGTTTGGCACGCGCAACATGACGGTTGGGGTGGCCATCTCGTTTCCATTTCACAACAAGACTGCTGAAGCAAACCTGGCCGGAGCGCGCATTCAACGCGAGCAACTCGATGCGTCTTATCGATCGCAGGATCAAGCGATTGAGATGGACGTGCGCAACGCAGCCCAGTCGGTCGACACCGCACAGAAGCGCGTCGTCGCTTCGCGCGCGGCACGAGAAAGTGCAGAACAACAGTTAGCCGGGGAGCAGAAACTTTACGATGTCGGTCGTTCAACGACGTTTCTTTTGCTTCAGCGACAGCAGGAACTAACAGCGGCGCGGACAAATGAATTACAGGCGCAGACGGATTACAACAAGGCGCTGGCTGATCTGCAACGCGCAACAGGATCGACGCTGCGGGTCAACAACGTCGTCGTAAATAATCCTACGCAGCCGTAAACATTGACGATTGATGATTGACGATTGCCGATTCCTGCCGCCTATACTTAAGCGTGTGGGCGTGCGAAATTGGCAATCGCAAATCGGCAATTGGCAATGAAGATCTCCGCCACCATTATCACTCTCAATGAAGCTGACAACATTCGCGCGGCGTGTGAGTCGGTTGCCTGGGCTGATGAAATCCTGGTAGTCGACTCCGAATCTACAGACGATACGCGTAAAATTGCGGAAGACTGCGGCGCGCGTGTTTTAACCAATCACTGGCCTGGCTTTTCAAAACAAAAACAGTTTGCGGTAGATGCAGCAACGAATGATTGGATCTTCAGTCTGGATGCAGACGAACGCATCTCAGGGGAATTGCAAGCATCAATTGATCAGGTTCGCCGGCAGGACGAGTCTCAACTTGCCGATGGCTATCGTGTCGCGCGGCGGGCGTTCTATCTGAACCGATGGATTCGTGGCGGCGGCTGGTATCCGGATTATCAGCTTCGTCTCTTCAATCGCCGACGCGGTCACTGGGGCGATCGCGTCATTCACGAGTCGGTTGTCATGGACGACGGTGCCCGAATTCAGGAGTTGCGCGGCGACCTCCTCCATTCTCATCATCGGCAGATGATCGAAGCACGCTATGCGCCGCTCGGAGCGGAGCAAATGTATCGTGATAGGAAACGTACGTCGCGATTGCAGCGCGCAGTGGCGGGCCCTGCCGCATTCATTCGAAGTTACATTCTCAAGGGCGGATTTCGCGATGGTAGGGCGGGCCTCGTGATCGCCAGACTTGCCGCGCATCATGCGGCGCTCAAGCACTCAATTCTTTATGAGCTTCAGAATCAAAGTTCGGAGTCCCGCCTTTAGGCGGAAGCCTTCGCAACCGCCGCCTAAAGGCGGAACTCCAAACTAACTCCAAACAGAAATCAGTAGGCATCGGATCCGCAGCCGCGTTACAATGCTTACCTGAATGAATGTGACGGCGATAGATCGCGCCATCGATGTGCCACTACCGATCGCCTGCGCATTCCTGGGCGTGGTGGGAGCAATGATTGGGAGCTTTCTCAACGTCGTCATTCATCGCCTGCCGCGCGAGCAATCGATCGTCTTCCCCAATTCCGCTTGCCCTAAATGCTGGAAGCCAATCAAGCCGTACGACAATATCCCGATCGTCAGTTATCTGATTTTGCGTGGCCGCTGTCGCCATTGCGGGGCGGATATTTCAAGTCGTTATCCGGCAGTTGAAGCACTGACGGCGATCCTATTTGCTGCCGTGACGTGGCACGATGGATTATCATTCGCGCTCGCGTTCGACCTCGCCTTTGCCGCTGCGATGGTGGCTCTGATTTTCATCGACGCCGAGCACATGATTCTGCCCAATGCGATTACTTATCCGGGAATTATCTTTGCACTCATCACTCGGCTGCTGGTTCCGTATCTCGCCGGCCCCGCACATTTCGATGACCTGCCGCAGCTTGTGAATGCGTTTCCAACTCTTCCGTTTTGGCTGGTTTCGATAATCGGAGCAGCGATCGGCGCTCTGGCGGGCGGCGGATCATTGTGGCTGATGGGCTTTATGTGGGAGAAGTTGCGCGGTGTCGAGGCCATGGGTTTCGGCGACGTGAAGATGATGTTAATGGTTGGCGCGTTCCTGGGTTGGCGGCTCACCATTCTCACTATCCTGCTCGGAGCGCTAACCGGATCTATTGCCGGAATCATAGTGATGTATCGGCGCGGTGGCCGGAACCTGCAAATGATGCTGCCCTTCGGTATTTTTCTGGGAATCGGATCGATTGTTTCACTCTTGTTCGGTGCGCGGATCATCGCGTGGTACGCATCGCAGTTTCGCTAAATCGAATGTACGCCAGCCGCCTTCAAATTGCGCTGACCGTCGTTGCCGGACTTTTCCTGCTCGGCACAGTCGCCATTGTTGCAGTCTTTGCGCTGGCCCCCGGAACCGCGGTCGTCTATCGCCCACTGTTGCTGACGGCGTTCGTCGTCACGCTATTCGTCAGCCTGGTTTGTGTCGCCTGGCTGATGCGTGGATTGCTCAGGCCGTACAGCCAGCTGATTGGCGAGGCACAGCGCGCGCCCGTCGCACACTCCGGCAAGCGACAAAATGAAGCGGCATTCGTGCTCGAGACGTTTCAGTCAGTCATCGCGCAACTCCAGGAACAGCAGAAAGAACTGCAGCGACTAGGCGAGCAGGCAAGTCAACGCGCCGACTCAGCCGAAGCGTTCAGCGATCGCATCGTGGCCAGCATGCCCACAGGTCTGCTCGCGTTTGACGCTTCAGGTTATGCGACCGTTTCCAATGGACCGGCCAGGGATCTGTTTCTTAACAATCGAATTGCACCTGGCCAGCATTACTCAGCCGTCTTTGCAGATTTCCCGGTGTTGGCGGAAATGGTCGAAGCGTGCCTTTCAAGTGGACGGTTGTATCGTCGTGAAGAAATCGAAACGACAAACGGGACCGAGCCGGCGCAGCGCCTCGGGGCGACGGTGGCGCCGATCGACCCGGCGTCGGAATCGGGTGGGCGCGGCGCGCTCTGTTTGATTACGGATATCACGGAAGTTACGCGCCTGCGTGAGCAGGTTGCGTTAAAGAAGAATCTCGAGAGTCTCGGCGAGATGTCCGCGGGGTTGGCCCATGAATTCAAGAACGCCATGGCGGCGCTACATGGTTACGCGCAGTTCTTACAGAGCGTCGATCGGGATCAGCAGGGACAAACGGCAGCGGACGCGCTGTTGCAAGAAGTGCGAAACCTTTCAGAAATGACGACGGCTTTTCTCAACTTTGCCCGGCCGCAGGCATTACAGCTCGAAGAGGTTTCGCTTGATGAGTTGATCGATGAGTGCGCGAAAGAGTTAGCCCCACTGTTTGAATCACGACGCGTTGAATTGGTCAGTACCGGGAGCGGTAGCGACCGGGTGACTGGAGCGCGGGCATCCCTGCCCGCATTGAGCGCGCAGCGCGAACCAAATTCATTCGAAGTCCGCGCCGATCCACGATTACTGCGTCAGGCATTACTCAACCTCCTCCGCAACGCCGCCGAAGCAATACCCGACAATCAGACCGATCGAAGAGTAATCATTGAGACTACAGTTGAAGGTGACCAGGGGAGACAGTCGGCATTAATCTCAATTCGAGATACTGGCCCAGGCATTCCTCCTTCTGACTTCGAAAAGATCTTTATTCCCTTTTTCACTACCAAATCGCATGGCCACGGAATAGGCCTGGCGCTCGCGCATCGAGTTATCACTGAACATGGCGGTACCCTCTCCGTTGTGAATGCTGCTGATGGCGGCGCGGTTTTCACGATTCGGCTAGCGCGATGAGGATTTAGCTGGATGTATAACAATGTCGTAACCGTATCATGGATCTGATCACGTCGGTATTCATGTTCTTCATGCTCCCGATTTGTGCGGGAACAACTGGTCAGCACCGCCGTCAATTGACGGACGAGTTCCACGTACACAGGAACTTCCATTCAAAG
>QHXH01000334.1 GCA_003222855.1 Acidobacteriota bacterium | reverse complement strand
TCGGTCATATTTCCTATCTTGATATGAAGGCGTCGTATCGTGAGCAAACGCATGGACTGCTCGACGGCGGCGCTGATTTGCTGATCGTCGAAACGTGTCAGGACATTCTGCAAACTAAATCTGCGCTGGCCGCAATCTTTGAAGAGTTTGAAGCCTCAAGGCGACGCGTGCCGGTCATCGCTCAGGTCACTATCGAAGCCTTCGGCACGATGCTGATGGGAACCGAAATCGGCGCCGCACTCACGGCCATTGAACCCTTTCCGATAGACATCGTGGGGATGAATTGCGCCACCGGTCCGCAGCAGATGACTGAGAATGTCCGTTATCTTTGTCAAAACTCAAAGTTCGCGGTATCAGTGATTCCCAACGCCGGCATTCCGGAAAATATCGGCGGCCACGCAGTCTTCAAAGAGACGCCGGAATCGCTGTCGAAAGAGTTGGCGCACTTCGCACGCGATCTGGGGGTGAATGTCGTCGGTGGCTGTTGCGGAACGACGCCGGCGCATTTGAAGGCGGTTGTCGACGCTGTCAAAGACGTCGCGCCACTCAAGCGCGACGTGCCGCGCACCGCGGCGAGTTCATCCATCTTCATCCAGCAACCCTATCGTCAGGACACTTCTTTTCTAATCGTCGGCGAGCGTGTTAACGCCAGCGGCTCGAAAAAAATGCGCGACTTGCTTAACGCGGAAGACTGGGACGGACTGGTTTCGCTGGCGCGCGAACAGGAACGCGAGGGTGCGCACGTGCTCGACGTCAACGTGGACTTCGTTGGCCGTGATGGCGAGAAGGACATGCACGAGCTGGCATCGCGTCTGGTAACAAACGTGAAGATCCCGCTGATGTTTGATTCGACCGAATGGCAGAAAATGGAAGCGGGATTGCAACACGCGGGCGGCAAGTGCATTTTGAACTCTACGAACTATGAAGACGGCGAGCCACGCTTTGCGAAAGTTCTCGAGCTGGCAAAGAAGTACGGCGCCAGTGTCGTCATCGGCACAATCGATGAGCAGGGAATGGCGCGCACCGCTGAAGGGAAGTTTGAGATCGCTAAGCGCGCTTATGAACAGGCGACCGAGAAATACGGCATACCCGGCGACGATATCTTCTTTGACGCGTTAGCGCTGCCGATCTCCACAGGGATTGAAGAAGATCGGCGTAACGCGCTGGAAACGATCGAAGGCATCCGGCGAATCAAGTCGGAACTGCCGGGCTGCTTTACGATTCTGGGGGTTTCAAATGTTTCCTTCGGACTAAATCCGGCTTCACGCATCGTCCTTAATTCTGTGTTTCTTCATGAAGCCGTTGCCGCCGGTCTCGACTCAGCGATCGTCAATGCCAGCAAGATCGAACCGCTCAATCGCATCGAAGAACGTCAACTGAAAGTCGCGCTCGATCTGATCTACGACCGCCGGCAATTCGATGGAGACGTTTGCACTTACGACCCACTCGGCGAATTCACAAAACTTTTTGAAGGTGTCAAAGCCAAAAGCGCCAGGAAGGCGAGCAAAGGCGCGACCGTCGAGGAGCGTCTCAGGAATCACATCATCGATGGCGAGAAGATCGGACTTGAAGACGAACTGAAAACCGCCCTGGAAACATATTCGGCGCTCGACATCATCAACAACATTCTGTTGGAAGGCATGAAGGTTGTGGGTGAGTTGTTTGGCAGCGGCCAGATGCAGCTTCCGTTCGTCCTGCAATCAGCCGAAGCGATGAAAGCGGCCGTGCGTTTTCTCGAGCCCTTCATGGAGAAGAAAGGCGGCGCCACTGCCAAAGGGACGATGGTCCTCGCTACTGTCAAAGGCGACGTGCATGACATCGGCAAGAATCTCGTCGACATAATTCTGACGAACAACGGCTACAAGGTCGTTAATCTGGGCATCAAGCAAACGATCGATACAATTCTTAATTCGTACGAAGAAC
Source organism: Acidobacteriota bacterium (assembly GCA_003222855.1). Lineage (GTDB taxonomy): Bacteria > Acidobacteriota > Blastocatellia > Pyrinomonadales > Pyrinomonadaceae > UBA11740. The sequence continues at coordinate 2,235 of QHXH01000334.1, read as the reverse complement.
ACCAAGCCGACGCCATCGGCATGAGTGGCTTACTGGTGAAATCAACGCTCATCATGAAAGAGAACCTCGAAGTGATGAACGAACGGAACATTAACGTCCCGGTTGTTCTGGGCGGGGCGGCGCTGACGCGGCGCTATGTCGAAGACGATCTGAAGTCACTTTATAAAGGCACACTGTTTTATGCGCGTGATGCGTTCGCCGGTCTTCATACCATGGATAAGCTGATGTCAGACGAGGCGCAGGCTGATATCGAGCAGGCGAAAGCAGCAGTCGCCGGGGCCAGCGGCAACGGCGATCATGTCGATGACAGTGACGACCTCGTCGGCGAAGAAGCAAAGCTCGGCATTCGTAAATCAGCCAGGCCGCGCGCTGTGATCAAAATCGCCGGCGACACAACGCATACAAATCGTTCGGAGGTAAGCACCTCGGTCCCGATTCCACAACCCCCGTTTCTAGGCTCTCGAGTCGTTCAAGACATTCCTTTGCAGGAAGTGTTTGCCTATATAAATGAGACAGCTCTGTTCAAAGGGCAGTGGCAATTCAAGCAGTGAAGGAAATCAAAAGAAGAGTATCAAGCCCTGGTCGTGAAACATGTGCGGCCTGTTTATGAAGAGCTAAAAGAGCGCAGCGAGCGCGAAGCACTGCTAATTCCGCGGGCGGTGTATGGCTACTTCCACTGCCAATCGTCCGGAAACGATCTCATCGTTTATGATCAAACGAGCAAGCTCGAACGCGTGCGCTTTAATTTTCCGCGCCAGCCGGCGGGCAAACGACTTTGCCTCGCCGATTATTTTGCTTCAGTGGAATCGGATCACATGGATGTGGTTGCGTTCCATCTGGTGACGATGGGCCGACGTGCCAGCGAGTATTCGCAGCAACTTTTCAAAGCCGACAACTACGCTGATTATCTTTATTTTCACGGATTGAGCGTTGAGGGCGCCGAGGCGCTGGCCGAGTTGTGGCACAAGAAGATTCGTCAGGAACTGGGCATTGATCGGAATGACGCGAAGAATCTCAACGAACTATTTCGCCAGGGCTATCAGGGTTCGCGATTCAGTTTTGGTTACCCCGCGTGCCCAAACCTGGAAGATCAGGTTAAGGTTTTTGAGCTGCTCGATCCATCCCGCATCGACGTTGAACTAACGGAAGAGTTTCAACTCGATCCTGAGCAATCGACGTCGGCAATCATCATTCATCATCCGGAAGCGCGATACTTTTCGATTGAGTAATCTTCTGTCTTCACGAAATTGAATGAAAGAAGTATGATCCAATCATGAGTAAGGAGCTATTAGACGATCGCGGACATGAAGGAGACTCTGTCGCTCGGAAAAAGCATCCGCGACATCCTCTTACGATGGAGAACACGCCAGAGGAGACCATCCGACGAATGGAGTCCTTGCCTGAACGTGCAGCCAAGTTAAGGGAGATCATTCGTGGCCTCAGAGAAAAGGACCCGCGTTGAAATCTTTCTGCCCGTACGTACGGACACGACTGACTATAGAGCGATAACGGATTGGCTTTCGGAAGAGTTGGCGCTTGCTCGTGGCGGTGCGACGCTGACAACCCCCTTCACTGGTCTATATCCTTCCTCAATTGCACGCTTCGGCATAATTCGAGATCAGATTCAAATCCTATTCTGTGATTTCGATCTTGACGTTGACGATCCTATTCATCGAACTAAATTACTGACTTATCTTGATGAGCTTCGCAGATTGTTGATGGAAGTCCTGAACGAGGAGGAAGTGTGGATCGTTTATTACTCGATCACACGAGTTCTGTGATTTCCGATCAGCTCACGAACCTCGCGTTTGAGCCTTCTCCTCAGGAACTCGCGGTCCTCTCTCCCTTCGAGCGCTTTGCCTTTCGTGTCACGCATCGCATGAACGGCGGGGCCTGGAAACGTTTCTGGACCTGGTGTCAGAGCTTCTTTGGCGCCGGCTGGATTCACATCTCGACTTATAACCTGATGCGAGTTTATGGTCTTGAGTACATCGAAGCAGTCGATCACTCGCGCCCCCTCATGCTGGTGGCCAATCATCGATCGTTTTTCGACATGTATGTGGTCTCGACGACGTTGTTCAGAAGAACCAAATGGCGCAAGCAACTTTTCTTTCCAGTGCGGGGCCGCTTTTACTATCAATCGACCATCGGCATGTTCGTGAACTTAATCATGGGATGGTGGTCGATGTACCCGCCGTTTTTCGTCACCGGGAAAAACCCATTGCCTGAGAAACG
>QHXH01000798.1:1515-2350 GCA_003222855.1 Acidobacteriota bacterium | reverse complement strand
TTGTTAATTCGGCAAACGGATGTACAACGCGGATGGTGCAATCGCTGCGTAGCGAAGACGCGCCTGGCTACAGTCGAGGTGGCGGCCGCGATGTGGTGTGTAACGGTCGGCACGATCCGTCACTGGGTGGAGACGAGCCAACTGCACTTTGCCGATGGGAACGCAGGCACACTGTTATGCCTGAATTCGCTCTCGGCCCCTGAGGAAGTTTAAAAAACAAATGCCTAAGAAAGTCCTATTAGTAGCTGGCCTGCTGCTGTTCATATGCCTGGCGCCATTCACTCCGCGTGCCCAAGACAACCCAATCGAGCTGCGCGTAGAAAAGGATCTCCGAGCCAAGATTGCAGACAGAATAGACAAACTCTCCAAAGGTCCGAAGCCACGCGAGGTCACGTTGCATGGCGGAGCGGAAGAAAATTGGGCTTGTGCGAGCGCCGCGCTGGAGCGGACCAAAGCTGCCATTGAATGGGTGGAGATCTATGCTGGCGTTACGAAAACATTTGCCGCAGCCGCCAAAGCAGTAAAAGAGATTCTTGAGAATGTTTATGGCCTCAAAGGCCCCGGCCTCGTCGCCGATATTTTGAGCGCGTATGTGCAATCCGACACCTTAGAGGAATTTACGCAGAAGCTCGCAGAGATCGCCGTAGAAAAAGGCTTTGGAAAGCTGCTTAAAAAGAAAACCGAGCTTACTGATGTCGATCGCAAGTTGATTGAGGAAGTAGCAGAGCGCATCTGGAAAGCTCTCGGAGGTAACAAAGATACTCTTCAAGTCCCCAAATCTTTCGATGATCCTTTATGCAGAGAGAAGACCGATATTGTTCTTTGGATCGCGACA
>QHXH01000798.1:0-1467 GCA_003222855.1 Acidobacteriota bacterium | reverse complement strand
AGGCCCGAGATAAGTGGTTGCAGGAACGAAGCGCCGCCATTGCATCCGACCGCGACGCCAAAGCCCAAGAGCAGGGTCTCGTTGAAGCGCAGGCCAATCGGGACAACGCCCGGGATAAGCTGAAGGTCGCTTCGGAAAGCATGGCCGAGGCAAACAGAAAACTCGAAAACCTCGCAAAGAGGCGGCGTGACGTCAATCCCGGGCAGCGACGCAGGGAAGAAGCTGAACTCAAGTTGGCTCAAACACGAGCAAGAGAAGAGATGGCCAGGCAGCAGTCAGAAATCGAACGTCTCGAGAGCGACATTGCTCGTTTGACAAAATCATCGGCTGAATCGAGAGCTTCCGCAGACAAACAGTTGAAAGCCGCCAAAGACGCTGAGAATGCCTATAGATCGTGCCTCAATAACTGTTATGATGCCGCGAGCAAATCAGGTAGTCCGCGAGATAAGGATGAAGCGCGAAAACTCCTGGCTGGTCAGACTCCTTTGACAATGCCTGTTGAGGAGCTGCTGACTGGATATGTTCCCCCAACGAGCCCCGAATCGCCCGCGAAAACCGTCGTAAAGAAAAAGATCCTGCACTTTGAGGCGCATGGCGACTGCCATTGCAGGTTTCCGCAGAAATTTCCGGAGAAGGAACGCCTTGGCAAGTTTGCCGTCGTAGGCATCGCCGAACTGGTCCCGCAGACTCCCGCGATGGAAGGAAAGACCATCGTCATCAATTACACCCTCGGCCGCATCGATTTCGACGTAATCGCTTCCTGTGGATGCCCCACGACTACCAAATCGGAAACTGCGACGCCAACGCAAAAGAGGGCAGAAACCGCAACAGCGCCCGCTCGTACTGAGCAAACCGCAAACTACTATCTGCCCTCAGGTATGGAAACGCTTAACCAGACCACCGCAGCGGCTCTCTACACTTCGCCTTCGGCGCCTGCCGGCAGTTGGTGCCCCAATCTGAACTGCTGTTGTCAATACTGCGAGCCTGTCTATCTCAGCGCGGCGGCCCAGCGGCCAGTCAACATCAGATTGAGCTTGGCAATGAACAAAATCTGCACATGCATATCTCCAGTGGACCGCATCAGGTGGTTCAGGATTGCGAGTAGAACTTGAAGTGCAACGGCCCCGCTCGGCAGTATTTGAAAAGCTTGTGACTAACAGAGGTCCGGATAATGGCTTCCTTTTCGAGACAACGATGCCCGGCACCTATCTTTTCAGAGCCACAGCGACCGACGCTTCCGGCAGCCGCAATTTCAACACGCTGTCAGTGACCTTCCCATTCATCGAAGAGAGTGAGGTCAATCCGCAATGACGGAAGCGAAGACGATCAAGTTTCAAAATGAGGTGCGAATGATGAAGGAGAAGACTTCAAATCGATTAGGTGTTCACAGCTTCATGCTGATGACCTTAGTAGCCATCGTGACGTTCGCGGCACGCGGGACTTCCGCGCAGACCACGATGGTCAATG
>QHXH01000333.1 GCA_003222855.1 Acidobacteriota bacterium | reverse complement strand
CGGCTTCGTTGTCGATGATGCGATCGTCATGATCGAAAACATTTTCCGTTACCTTGAAGAAGGCGAAACCCCGCTAAACGCTGCGCTCAAAGGCGCGAAGCAAATCGGTTTCACCATCATCTCACTAACGGTGTCGCTGATCGCGGTGCTGATTCCGTTGCTTTTCATGGGCGACATCGTGGGGCGGTTGTTCCGTGAGTTCGCGGTCACATTGAGCGTGACCATCCTGCTCTCAGCCCTGATCTCGCTCACACTTACGCCGATGATGTGCGCGCGATTGCTCAAACAAAAAGCCGAGCAGAAACGGGGGCGTTTCTACGAAGCCTCGGAGCGTGTGTTTAACCGGGTAATCGAATTCTACGGACGCACCTTGCGCTGGGTGTTGCAGCGGCAAAAGGCAACTCTGCTTGTGGCGGCTGCAACGCTTGTGCTGACCGTTTTTCTTTACATCATCGTGCCGAAGGGACTATTTCCCGTGCAGGACACAGGAGTTATCCAGGGCATCTCCGACGCCCCGCAAAACATCTCCTTCACCGCGATGGCGCAGAAGCAGCAAGCCTTGGCTGACGGCATTCTGAAGGACCCGGCGGTCGAAAGCTTGTCGTCATTTATCGGAATCGACGGGACAAACACGACCCTGAACAGCGGGCGCATGCTAATTAATCTCAAGCCGCTGAATGAACGAAAGATCAGCGCCTCGGATGTGATCCGCCGTTTACAACCGCAGCTAGAGAAGGTCGATGGCATCACTCTTTACATGCAGCCGGTGCAAGACTTGACGGTCGAAGACCGCGTCAGCCGGACGCAGTTTCAATACACACTGGAAGATGCAAACGCTGATGAGTTGAACACCTGGACTAAGAAGTTAGTCGAGAAGCTACGCACGCTCCCACAGTTGCGTGATGTAGCCACCGATCAACTAACACTCGGCTCACAAGCCAGGCTCGTTATCGATCGCGTTACAGCTTCACGGCTGGGTATCACGCCACAAGCAATCGATAACGCGCTCTACGACGCGTTCGGTCAGCGACAAATCGCGACGCTTTTCACTCAGCTGAATCAGTATCACCTCGTTCTGGAAACACTGCCAGACTTTCAGACGAATCCGGCCAAGCTGAACGACATCTATGTGAAATCGAGCAGCGGTGGAGCAGTGCCGCTAAGCGCGTTCACGCATTTTGAATCCGGCACAGCGCCGTTGGCGATCAATCGGCAGGGACAATTTCCGTCAGTAACCATCTCGTTCAATCTCGCTCCGGGTGCGGCGCTCGGCGAAGCGACTAGAGCGATTGAAAAGGCGCAAAAGGAACTTGGTATGCCGCTCAGCGTGCAGGCGTCATTTCAAGGAACGGCAGCATCATTTCAGGCATCATTGAAAAACGAGCCGTGGCTTATTCTCGCCGCGATCGTCACCGTTTACATCGTCCTCGGCGTTCTCTACGAGAGTTACATCCATCCCATCACGATTCTCTCGACGCTGCCGTCCGCGGGTGTCGGCGCGATTCTTGCGTTAATGGTTTGCCGCAGCGAGCTCGGCGTCGTCGCATTGATCGGGATCATTCTGCTGATTGGCATCGTGAAAAAGAACGCGATCATGATGATCGACTTCGCGCTCGATGCCGAGCGCAACGAGCATAAGAAACCGTTGGACGCGATTTACCAGGCCTGTCTGCTGCGCTTCCGGCCGATCATGATGACGACATTCGCCGCGCTCTTCGGCGGATTGCCTCTCGCGCTTGGCGACGGCGTCGGCGCCGAGCTCCGTCGCCCACTCGGCATTACCATCGTCGGCGGACTACTGGTTAGTCAGGTGCTAACGCTTTACACAACACCAGTCATCTATCTCTTCTTCGATCGATTAGCCGCCAAATTCTCGCGCTCGCGCGCTGCGGAACAAAGCGCGGATGGTCTCGCCGTGCCTGAACCGGCATGAATATTTCCGCTCCATTCATTCGGCGGCCGATCGCGACGGTGCTGCTGACCGCCGCAGTCGGTCTCGCGGGCCTCGTCGCTTTTCTGCAGTTACCGACCGCGCCTTTGCCGCAGGTGGATTTTCCGACCATCAACGTGCAGGCAACGTTGCCGGGCGCGAGTCCGGACATCATGGCGAGCGCAGTCGCTGCGCCGCTGGAACGTCAGTTCGCGCATATCGCTGGCGTTACTGAGATGACATCGGCTAGCTATCTTGGTACGACGACCATTACGCTGCAGTTCGATCTGAGTCGTAACATCGATGGCGCGGCGCGCGATGTGCAGGCAGCGATCAATGCCGCACGCGCAAATCTTCCGTCGAACCTGCCACAAAATCCGACGTATCGAAAAGTTAATCCGGCTGACGCGCCGATCCTGATCGTCGCGCTCACGTCGGACGTTTACAGCCGCGGTCAGCTTTACGATGCCGCGTCGACAATTATCCAGCAACGCCTTTTGCAAATCGAAGGCGTAGGCCAAGTGAATATCGGCGGCGGCGCGTTGCCGGGTGTTCGCGTTGAGATCAATCCGACGCAACTGAATAACACAGGCCTCAGCCTCGAAGACGTGCGGACGATGTTGAGCCAGCAAAACGCGAACATGCCGAAAGGACAGCTTTCTGACGAACGAACGACTGCTGACATTCTGGCGAACGACCAGTTGTTAAAGGCAAACGAGTACGCGCCACTGATTGTCGCGTACCGCAACGGCGCGCCGGTGAGGTTGTCCGACATCGCGACCGTGCGCGATTCGGTCGAGAACATCCGTGCTGCCGGCTACCTGAACGGCAAGCCTGCCATCCCAGTGGTCATATTTCGTCAACCGGGCGCAAACATCATCCAAACTGTCGATCGAGTGAGGGCCGCGCTGCCGTCGCTCAAGGCGTCGATCCCTGCCGCGATAAACATGCAGATTGTGCTCGATCGGACCACGACGATTCGTGCCTCGGTTTTTGAAGTCGAGCGCACGCTCGTG
>QHXH01000332.1 GCA_003222855.1 Acidobacteriota bacterium | reverse complement strand
TCGATGCCTCGCAGTTAAGCGTTAACCGGTTCGCGGAAGGTCGATCCCTGGAAGAGACGGCGATATTGTAACGGTGCCACTCATGCTTAGCTGATTGGAGAAAACTATGAAACAACATTCCAGCGTGGTGATTGCCATCTTTGCCTTGCTCGCTTTCGCATCATTCACCGCAGCCCAACCTGCAACAAGCAAAGTAAACAATTCAATGATTGTGTCGACCGATTGGCTCGCAAAGCACCTGAATGACAATTCACTCGTGCTGCTGCAAGTTGGCGACAAGAGCGAGTATGATGCCGCTCACATTCCTGGAGCGCAATTCATTCAACTCGCGGACATCTCGACTCCGCGGGGCACCGGATTGATTCTGGAGCTGCCGCCAGTCGATCAGTTGAAGGCTACCTTTGAAAAGTTTGGCCTCACGGACCAATCGCGGATCGTAATTTACTTCAGCAAGGATTGGGTGACGCCAACGTCGCGCGTTTATTTCACGCTTGATTATCTGGGCTTCGGCGATCGTACGTCGATTCTCGATGGCGGGCTGCCCGCCTGGCGAGCGGAAGGCAAACCGGTGACGACGGAAGTCAGGCAGGCAAAGCAGGAAAGTTTCACGCCGCGACCAAATACCAAACTTGTCGTCGATGCGGCGTGGGTCAGTTCGAATCTGAGCAAGCCCGGCATTGCGATCCTCGATGCGCGAGCGGCAAAGTTCTATACCGGTGAAGAGGCGGGGCAGATGCCGCGCGCCGGTCACATTCCGCATGCGAAGAGCATTCCTTTCTCGACGCTGGTTGAAGAGTCGACCAATAAGTTCAAGAGCGCCAATGCCTTGCGCGCATTGTTTACGTCAGCGGGTGTAAACGAGCACGACAGCGTGGCGACTTATTGTCATATCGGTCAGCAGGCGAGCTTGCTCTACTTCGTCGCGCGCTATCTTGGTTATGACGCGCATCTTTATGATGGCTCGTTTCAGGACTGGAGCAATCGAAGTGATCTGCCGGTGGAAAAATCCGTGAGCACAAAACCGTAACAGCAAGTTATTAACTCATAATGGATGGCTCAGGCACCGAGCGGCGCGTATACTTCTGTCCATGGGCAAAGATCGAGAAGATGTAAAAGAAAATCTGCCGGATCAACCGGACGATGTCGACGGCGAACAAAAGGACAATGAGAACGACGAAGACGAACCGGCATCCAAGCACGGCGAACGTCCCGATAATCTTCGCCGCCGTTCAGAGTGGTTTCAAAAGAGAACCGGCGGCCGCTAGTTGCTTTCGATCCCCTCGCTGGCTTTCTTACTTCAGACGCACCCGCCAGATGCTTCTTCCATAAGTCGCCGCATACAGCGTTGCTTGTTTGAGGTGATAGACCAAATCGATCACCATCGCATTGGGTAGATTCTGCGTGAGATTGCTCCATGCGCCGGTTCCTGCGTCGAGAACAAAAACGCCCGCATCGTTGCCCGCGTACACCTTATTGAGATCGTCCGGCCTGATCATCACTACATGATGCGGGACGTCGGGTAGCTGCCCCTGGTCCACATCTTCCCAGTTGTCGCCGCCGTCCGTCGATCGAAAGACATGCGGGTGTCCAAAGTTCGCGACCGCGACGTAAAGAAGATTAGCGTCTTTCGGGTGCGACTCGATCCGCGTAATCGTATGACCGGGCAGGATTGAACTCGAAATGTTCGCGCTCCAGGTATCCCCGCCATCGATGCTTCTAAACAACCCACCGTTCTCGGTTCCGACGTAGATTCGTTTGCGATTGGCGGTGGCAATCTCAATTGCGGAAATGGTGCTGCCATCGAGGGCCGGGGAGACATGTTGCCAACTGTTTCCGTCATTCGTTGTCCGCCACACTCGAGTTGACCCGGTAATCAAAGTGTTCCCGTCCGTTGGATCCATCGCGATGTAACACATCCAGACTGAGTTCTGCTCGTCCTCCGAGGCGGGGGGCGAGACATCCACCGGACTCCTGTCCAGCCCGTGATAACGTTGTATTAGAAGGTTGTACGCGGAAGTGAAAACGTGGCCGGCATCGGCTGGATCGAAGATGTTCCAGCCGCCATCGCCAGTGTCGATAGGGAAGAAGCTACCAGCGAGTCCGGTCTTTGTGGCTACAGTCCCGTTGTCCTGTGCGCCACCACCGAACACATTGCTGTCGCTTTGTGCCACGTCCATGTCATAAAACATCGTGACGGCCAGTCCCTTGCTGCGATTCGTCCAGGTGTTGCCGGCGTCTTCGCTTACATCCAATCCCCCGTCGTTCGGGTCGTAAACTCGGCCTTCCGCTTTCGCCGGCATCACCAACCCATGATGATCGGCGTGCGCATAGACTGATGTGCCGAGATTCGCGTCCCAGCGCGTAATTTTTTTCCATGTCTTGCCGCCGTCCGTCGTGCGATGCAAGTCCACGCCGCCACAAATTACGTAATCGGATTTGGTCGGATGGACCACGATCGTATTTCCGTAGGAGATTTGCCCCTCGTCTTTGAAATGTGTTCCCTGAATGCTCTTCCAGGTGTCACCTCGATTTGCGCTGCGAAAAACGCCGAGCAAAAGATCTTTATCGCCGCTGGCTTCATTTTTCGCAAAGGCATAAAGCACATCAGGATTAGAAGGGCTAATAGCCAAACTCGTGCGGCCGAAGCGAGCAGCATCCGGTAATCCTTTCGTCAAATGCTCCCATTTCTTTCCGCCGTCAGTGGATCGCCAAATGCCGCTGCGCGAGCCTTGTTCCGTAACGGTCGCATAGATTCGGCCTTTGGTCCTCGGATGAAAGACGATCGAGTGACACCAGTAGTTTTGGCTCGAAACAAATGTCTGCCGTTTCCAGGTGATGCCCGCATTGGTGGAAGCATACATGCCACCAAAGTCTTTGCCGGTCGAGCTGACTTCTGCCAATCCGACGCCGCCGACAAGTACGTGTTTCGAGTCGAAAGGATCGACGGCGATCGCGCCGATGCGCTTCGGGACGATTTGTTTCTCGCTTGAGGCGATCAACTGCCACGTTTTTCCCGCGTCGCTGCTCTTATACAAACCTACACCGGGATAGGAATCCGACGAAAGATTGGCTTCTCCGGTGCCGCAGTAGATCGTGTCGGGATTTTTCTGATCGATGCCGAGCGATCCTATGTTCAGGATGTCCTGGTCGCTCCAACATGATTGCCACGTCTGGCCGGTGTCGCTGCTAAGCCAAACTCCGCCGCCGGCTGAGCCTGCCCAGATAAGTTCAGGATGATCGGGATGACAAACCAGCGAGGTGATTCGACCGCCGATGTTCGTTGGGCCAACACATTCCCAGGAAGAATCCACGGCGGTCGCCGGCAAAGACTTCGCCGCGCGCTCGCGTTCGCGAATTAACATATGTACTGGCGCTTCACGCACCGGCCAGGCGCTGCGTGCCTGAAACCATCGGCCGCGTGTCTTGTGATGCGACAGGCGAACGTTTGCGCCGCGGAGTTTGTGTCGGGCACTTACGGTGTGTTCGGTTGACGTGGAAGGCCCTGGCTTCTTTGCTTTGTCAGCTTTGGAATCTTTCGGCATCGGTTTTCCTCCTTGAAGGCGGCTGGTTTGTACGAGGTGCGGCAGAAGCTAACTCATCTGGCAGCGCAGGTCAACAATTTCGGCAAGTATTTACGCAAGTGGCTTTAAAGCTTGCGAAAGTCTCCTAGTCTCTGGGTTTTGAGAGAGGATCGAGGTGACTGTGTCAGAAGCCCGACCCTCAGGGAGGACCAGGCAATTTGGCTGCGCCCTTGCTTACGCGCGGGCTTCTGACACGATTTCGGAGCGATTTAAACTTGAAACGGGAGGTTGCACGCGGGAGCGAAGTGCGACAATATCTGACGCCGCTAAATCAATAAGATCCCAAGAGAGGATTTGATGGAACGAAGAATCACGAGCTGGTTCAGTCCGAACCTGCAAATGGAGATGCCTCTGGTCGCGTACGGACACGCCGGCCAGACGCTTTTGATGCTGCCCACAGCCGCGGCTGATTATCTCGAGTACGAACGATTCCATCTGGTCGACGCGATCAAGCCCTTCGTCGACCACGGCAAGGTTCGCGCGTACTCAATCAACAGCGTCAATCGCTGGAGTCTGCTGAATGAACAGATGCCGCCGAGACTGAAAGCGGAATTGCTGACGCGTTACGATCGTTACATCACGGAAGAAGTTCTGCCGTTGATTCGTAACGAGAACAAAGAAGAAGATGCGCGGCCGATAACGACGGGAGCCAGTCTGGGCGCGTTTCTCGCGGCAAACGAATATTTCAAGCATCCCGATCTGTTTCGCGGCGTAATCGCGATGAGCGGGAGCTATGACATTCGTTCTTACTTAAAAGGTCATTACGACGACAACGTCTATTTCA
>QHXH01000266.1 GCA_003222855.1 Acidobacteriota bacterium | reverse complement strand
TTCTCTTGCCTGCGCTTCCATTTCCGCGAGTTTCTTCTTTCTGTCTGGCGCCGTCGGGTTTTGTTTCTGGAGTTCGCCGGCCTCCTTCTGCATTTTTTCTGCTTCCTTCAACATCTCCTTTAGGTCGGGATCGTTCAGCAGATTGTCCTGTGCGCGCAGAGGCGCGGCGAGAAGGAGACAGACGATGACGAGAGTGGAATACGACAGATGTCTTGACTGCATAATAGGACGGTAACAAACCTGCCCGGGTTTCTGCAATTCAAAGTAGAATCGGATTCACATGAAAAGTCGGCGGGCGGCAAACCAAGCTGTCGCGCCAACCAAAATCGCCGAGATCCCAAATAAGCTGGTATAAACCAACAAGTCGGTGGGACGGGCTGCCTCAGGCCGCGATCGGTTCCTCGGCGATGTGGCCGTCGAATAGATGCACAGTGCGATCAGCGTGTTCGGCGAAGTGCGTGTCGTGCGTCACCATGCAAATCGTGGCGCCGCCGCGATGCAGTTCGCGGAGCACGCCATTTTTTGAATCAAGATTGCCTGTTGGCTCGTCAGCGAGCAGAATCGCAGGCTTACCGGCAAGCGCGCGCGCGACCGCGACACGCTGCTGCTGGCCGCCAGAGAGCTGACTAGGCAAATGTTTCGCCCGATGCGCCATGCCGACGCGGTCGAGCGCCTCTGTGACAAAAGCTTTTCGATCACTCGCGCTCATTCCGCGATAGGTTAGCGGCAGCTCCACGTTTTCGTAAACCGTCAGGTCGCCGATGAGATTGAAGCTCTGGAAAATGAATCCGATCTCGCGATTGCGGATTCGCGCGCGCTCGGCAAACGAAAGGTTCGCCACTTCGTTGCCTTTGAGTGTGTAACTTCCGTTCGACGGCGTGTCGAGCAAACCCAAGATCGACAACAGTGTCGATTTGCCGCAGCCCGATGGTCCGGCAATGGAAACATATTCGCCGTCGCGAATATCCAAATGGATTCCCGAAAGCGCGTGCGTCTCAACTTCGTCAGTCAGAAATACTTTGGTGACGTCGTTGAGCCGGATCAATGGGGTTGAACCGTTCGCGCGAGAAGTGGTGTGAGGATTTGGTGAGGTGATTGTCATGGTTGGTTCAGTTAAGTCGAATTCGTTCGTTTGAATCCCAAGCGCTGGTGTCAGAGAGGATGACCTGATCGCCTGGATTCAGGCCGCTGAGAATTTGAATCGTGTTGACCGAGCTCTTGCCCAGTTTCACCGGCGCGCGCACGGCATCGTTGCTGCCGGGCACGAGTTTGAACATGCCAACGGTATTATTTTCCTGACCGAACGCGGGCCGGCCGACGAAGACAACATTTTCGAGCCGCTCAAGCTCGATTGTTCCATCTACACTCAAGTCCGGTCGCGCGCCTTTGGGCAATTCTTCATCAAATGCAACATCGACGGCGACAGTGCCTTGCTCGACCGCGGGATCGACGCGTTTGACGTGGCCTTTCACTACGCCGTTGCGAGTGTCGATGGTCGCTTGCTGATCCGGCTGAATGTCTTTCGCCTGCGTCTCGGCGATTTTGATCTGGGCTTTGAGCTTCGATGGATCGGCCACGCGCGCGAGGTTGTCGGCTGCTTTGACACGCTGCCCGATTTGCACCGGCAGTTGCTGCAACACGCCGGACATTCCCGCTTTCACGTGCAGTGCTTCGACTTGATCGAGCTTTAATTTCGCGAGCTGTTTTGCTTGATCGACGGCAGCTTGTTTTGACGCGAGCTGCGGCTCAATTGAATCGCGCGCAAATGCCAATCGCTTTTGCTCAATCTCATCGCTCTTATGGCTTTCCTCTTCTTTAATCTTCGAGGTTTTGTAAATTATGTCCGCGACCAGACCATTTTTCGCCAGTTGATCATTCGTCTCCCGCTCCATTTTCGCTTGCTTGTAGGCAGCCTGCGCGGCCGTTGTCTTCGATTCCTGCTCGAGTAATTCGCGCTGCAAAGTCGCGCGCTCGGTCGAAAGCTCCGCTTCCGCGGCTTTCGCCCGCAACTCCGCGTCGTGCGCGCTCTGTTCCAATTCCGGACTGGTCAACTCCAAGATAACGTTACCGGGTTCGACTTTTGTTCCCGGCCAAATCAAAATTTTCTCGACGCTGGCCTCCGTGGTCGCCGGGATCCATCGAATATCTTCCGGAACCAGTGTGCCGAGCCCGCGCACTTGCCTTACCATCGGACCGCGCTTCACGGTGTCGATCCAAACGCTCGAGCGATCCACGCTCGGCGCCGCCGGTTTGAGACGCGAAAGCACGATAGTGGTGAGAGCAAGAGCAAAAGCTGTAGCAACAATGAAGGCGATTCGACGTTTGCGTTTTTTGGTCGCCAAATCGGGCCGAGCAATGTCCATCGACGACAATGCAGCGGGAAATCTTGCCGGCTGTCCAATCGCGGCATTGGCTTTTACTGCGCTCTTTGTCATTCCCCTCATACGCGCAATGCCTTAACTGGATCGATTCGCGTCGCGCGCAGTGCGGGCAAAAAGCAGGCGATGAATGCGACGACAAACAGAATCACAAACGCCGTTCCAAACGCGAATGGATCGCGTGGACTCACCTTGTAAAGCAGGTTGCCCATTAAACGCGTCAGCATCACCGCCGCGGACGCTCCGATAACGATGCCCGCACCAGTTAATTGAAGACCACGCGACATCACCAGGCGCAAAAGATCTTTCGCGCCGGCGCCGAGGGCCATTCTCAAGCCGAGCTCGCGCGTTCCCTGCGAAACCGTGTACGACATCACGCCGTACAGTCCAATCGCGGCGAGAAAGAGCGCCATCGCGCCGAAGATCGCGACGAGCGTGACAGCAAGGCGCTGGCTGTAACTGATTTCATCAATTTGGTCCTGGAGCCGATCTGTGATCAGCGGCGCCAGATTCGCGTCGAGCGCGTGGACCTCGCGCGCGAGCGCATTCATCATCGCGCCCGGCGTTTCACGCGTCCGAATCAGCAAAGTGTTTTGAACGCGAAAATTCTGCCGCAGCGGTACGTAAAAGAACGGCATTGGCGTCTCAATCTTGGTGCGGTAATTGGCGTTCTTGGCGATGCCAACGATTTGCATCCATTTGTCTTTTACTTTCACGCGCTGACCGAGCGCATTCTTGCCTGACCAATATTTTGCGGCCATCGTCTCGTTGATAATCGCCAGCGGTGGCACGTTCTCGTCGTCGGTGCGCATAAACTCGCGGCCGGAAACAATCGGGATTCCGAGCGTCGTGAAGTAATCTTCCGTGACTTCGATATACTCCACTGTCGGTTGCTCGTTAGGCGGCGGCTGGTACCCGTCGACCTCGATGGGTGCCGAAGAAAAGACGTTATAACTAAACGGAATCACACGCGTAAGTGCGGCCGATTCAACGCCAGGCAGTGTCCGCACGCGATCCAGCAACTGGGTGTGAAAAATCTTGGCGCGGTCGACCTTGTAGCCGGCCGAAAACAAATCCACCACGGAGGCAACCACATTCGTGTTAAAGCCGGGACTCGCGTTTTGCATTTTAATCAGGCTTTGCAAAAGCAATCCGGTGCCGGCGAGTAAGATGAAACTGAGCGAGACCTGCACCAGTACGAGCGCAGAACGCAATCGCGATCGGCTGCTGCCGCTCAGAACGCCGCCCGCTTCGGCTTTGAGGGCGTTTGAAAGATCGACATCGCTCGCGCGGATTGCGGGCACGAGCGCAAATAACAGAGTCGATGCGATGCAAATTCCAGCGCTCGCGGCGAGCACGCGCCAATCGATTTGGCCGGGGTAGTCGATTACGGTTCCAGGCAACGGCGGGGGAAACGCAAGCACGAGTGCATTACGACACCAATATGCGACTGCAGTTCCGCCGGCCGCTGCAATGAGCGAAAGCAATAATCCTTCGGTAATGAGTTGCTTGACCAGACGGCGTCGGCCGGCGCCGAGCGCGAGGCGCATCGTCATCTCATGCCGGCGCAACAGCGAACGCGCGAGCAAAAGATTACTGACGTTGGCGCACGCGATCAGCAAAACCAAAAACACCACTGCCATTGTGATCGCGAGCGTGGACGACATATTCCCGGCGCCGTTGAACGGCGTTTTCCACAGTGGGACGAGCTGGTTCTCGTGGCCACGATTCGTGTCCGGAAAGTCATTTTCCAAGCGTTGCGAGATGGAATTCAACTCTGCCTGCGCTTGCTGACGTGACACGCCAGGTTTCAGAAATGCGTAGCTCTCGATCCAGCGCGCGCCGCGGTCTTCCAATTTGTAACCGGTTGCATCGAATGTCTCCTGCATCGACGTCGGCACCCAGAAACTGAATGAGTAGCCAATGAACGTGCCGTGAAATCTTTCCGGTGCGACGCCGATGATCGTGTGCTGAACGCCGTTCATGTATTGCGCCCGGCCGATAATGTTCGGATCGAAATTGTAGCGGTCTTTCCAGGTTCGATAACTGATCACCGCGACGGGATACGCATTGCGCCCCGTCCCTTCTTCCGGTCGGAATCCGCGACCGAGGATTGGCTTTACTCCCAGTGCGTCAAAATAATTGGCCGATACAATTCCCACCGTTGCGCGTTCGGCGCGATCGCCGACGCTCAGCGTCGTGCCGGTGATGCGATCGACAATGAATGCCTCGCACAGCGTGGAATTTTTCTCGAGATCGAGAAAGTCGGGATAGGAAAGTCCATTGTGTCCTGGCACGCCGCGTGTCGTGCCAATAAGCGCAAACATCCGGTCCTGGTGTGGCACCAATGGATATGGACGGATCAGAATTCCTTCGATCCAACTCAGCACCGCCGCGTTTGTGCCGATGCCGAGCGTAAGACAAAGAATTATGAGAATGGATAAGCCGGGGTTGCGTAAAAGCATTCGCGCACCGAATCGCAGATCCCGAAAAAATTCGTCCGCCCACCGCCAGATCCGCTGCTCGCGCGCGGTTTCCTTGATTTGCTCGACGCCGCCAAATTCTCGCAGCGCCGCATTACGCGCCTCCTTCGCGGACATTCCCGCGACGATGTTTCGCTCAGTTAAAAGATCGACATGTTGCTGAAACTCTTCCGCCATTTCTGTGTCTCGCTGCTTTTTTCGAAGCA
>QHXH01000265.1 GCA_003222855.1 Acidobacteriota bacterium | reverse complement strand
TGGTACTTCGACAACGGTAAGATCAGCAAGTCGCACGACTTCTGGAAATCGATCGAGAGCTTGATGGACCAAATGAAATCGTCGCCAGCAGATCAGTCTGTACGAGACTTCTTGAAAGGTCTGCCCGATGATCAGGAGACCGCGCGAGCGAAAGCGATGGTGACGAGATATGTCGAAGGCTTTCAAGCAGCCAATATCGATCGTATCGGTGTTCGCGGCCTAATCGCGTTTAATGAAGCCTCCGACTCAATTGAAGGCGACACCTCGTTCAGGTTTGAGAACGGATATGTCTCGTTAATGCAGGCCTTGCGCGCGGAAGCGGAAAGTTGCGGCGTGCGTTTCCATCTGAAGACTATCGTTAAGAAAATTCACTGGGCGGGTGAGAATACCTGGGGTCAGCCATACTTATAACAGTTCCGCTCAGCATCCTGCAGCGAGATTCGAGTGACGGCGGCATCGTCTTCGCGCCTGACTTACCAGTCTCCAAACAAGTTGCGATTAGTCGATTAGTAATGGGAAATGTTCTCAAGATCAATCTGCGTTTTCGCGAACGTTTTTGGGAAGAAGCGAAGTTGTGGGATGACCAGGCCGAGCGGGTGAGCTTCAAAGACGCGGGGTTTTTTCATTACCCCGAAGCGCCATTGCCAACGTGGTGGACCCAGTTGCCGATTCGGGCACCATTGCTGGTTGGTTGGGCCGGTGGTCCAAGGGTGGATTGGGTCAGACACCCGACCTTCAGGGAGGGTGCAGGTATGAGACCGCTTGCCGTAGCAAGCGGTTATTCGGATCGTCTTACGCATTTGGCCGATGGCTCTGATATCTCTGATTCTCTTCTTGCTCAGGCAATTGACTCGCTCGCGCGTGTATTCAACATCGCCCCGAGCGAAGTGAGCGCTCAACTGCAAGCTTCATACATTCACGATTGGCACAGTGATCCCTTCAGTCTGGGGGCGTACAGCTATGTTCCAGTCAATGGGCTCGAAGCTCAGCAGGTGCTGGCACAATCACTCGACAACAAGTTGTTCTTCGCTGGAGAAGCAACCAGCGTGGGCCACATCGGCACTGTTCATGGCGCAATTCAGAGTGGGCAACGCGCGGCCCAGGAAATACTGAAGATCAAGAGAATCAAGGCGGGCAATTAGGGCTTTTGCCAAATAAGCGAGTAACGCCAAAGCAAATGTCTGGTGACTTTT
The DNA here is from genome assembly GCA_003222855.1 of Acidobacteriota bacterium. GTDB lineage: Bacteria > Acidobacteriota > Blastocatellia > Pyrinomonadales > Pyrinomonadaceae > UBA11740. The sequence goes on along the minus strand of QHXH01000265.1, from coordinate 3,707 downwards.
GCGCCGGGCGCGATTTCAGTGGCGAGAGTTCTGACCTGCTCCATCGTTGGGTAAGAATCGCTCTTTCCGTGTTCCTCCCATGCGGCGCGCACCTCGCGTGGCGGCTTCAATCTTCCATTATAAAGGAACCGCAGACTTACGCTCACGACTGAGGCGACAGCACTCAGCATCGCGTCCCGCGCTCCGCTCGGCTTCAAGAGATTATGCTCGCTTTCAAATAGGTCAAGCACGATCAGCACACCGCCTGGTCTTAATACGTCTATCAACTTCAGCAGTGCTGCGCGCAGCGGCAAGTGATGCAGCGTGGCTATCGTGGCGATGCAATCAAAATGGCCTGCGGAAAAATTGCACGACCTTACGTCGGCGACTTCAAAATCGATGTTTGCAAGTTGACTCGATCGTGAGCGCGCGACGCGAATCATTTCTGACGACAGATCAATAGCCTTGACATGTTGCACTCGTTGGGCCAACCGTCGTGAAAACGCCCCGGTGCCGCAACCGATCTCCAGCGCATTAACGCACCCGTGCGGAACCTGACGCAAAAGAAAATCGTGATAATTATTGTTCTGGGTCCAGCCCTCATCATCGAGTAGTGCGAGGCGATCGAAATCTTTTTCAATGCTGGACATGACGCGAAGTCTAAAAGAAGCAAGTAGTGGGTCAGTTTTAATTAGAGTGCCCACTTTTAGTTAAAACGAAAAGCAGGATCCACGAAGTCACACGAAACCGCGCAAAAAAAGCTCGTGTTGCGTGACGGTTCGTGTGATTTCGTGGATCGTGTGTTGCCATCGAAACAAAAGAATCTCAGGAAGACCCACTACCAGAAACCGAAAGTATAACAGCGCTCGCCGCCGATCTGACTATGCTAAACTTTTGTTCCGGGAGCGGAAGTTAGTGGCTTGCGCCAGAACGTTTTCATGACCAGCGATCACAAGGAACCTATCGGTGAGGTCGAGACGGCGTTGCTCGACGCTGAATTGTTCATCAAGTATGGCTCACCGGATCGCGCGATGAAGCGCCTGAAAATGGCGCTGGAGCGGAGTCCGCGATCGATTGCCTTGCGCGAGCGCATGCGCGAAATTGCCGCTTTGCATAAGCACCCGGAAGAAGCGGCGCGGCATTGTTTGGCGCTGGCCAGCCTTTACATCGAGCGAGACGACTTTGATGCCGCCCACGATCGTTTGCTGGAAGCGAAGCAGCTTGATAACCGCATTTCGATCGCGCCCGGTCTGGAAGCGATTCGTCGCGCGCGTCATCCCGAAGCGAAGACGCCGCCAGGCGGGAAACCGATCGCGAAACGAGCCCAGCCAACAGTAACCTTCGCTGGCGATCTTTCACTGATCAGCGTTTTCGATGCCGTCCAGGCGATCGAGAACTCGCGTTTGACCGGCGTGCTTACGCTGACGAATGATACGCAGAACGGCCGCGTGTTTTTCAACGATGGTCAAATTGTGGGTGCGGAAAGCGGCAAGCAAACCGCGCATGAAGCCTTTCGCCAAATAGTAGAAGTGACTACCGGCTCTTTCGATTTTCAAAAATCCACCGAAAGTTTTCCCGTTACAATCAAAGCCGCCAGTAACACGAATTTGATTCTCGATTGCCTGAGGCAGGTTGATGAAAAGAACGCGTAACCAGGTGCGGCACGCCGAGCGGCGGCGATTTCTTTTTAACTGTGGCCGTGGCTGACATCGCTTTTTTCAATCGACCAGCACGCGAGTATCCAACGCCTCAGCACGCTCGAAAGCTGAGAGCAGGCGCAAGAATTGCGAGTAGGTACGACTGCGCGAATGAAGCCGCTCGCGTTCTATTTGGCTGAGATCGTTTCGCAGAATCAGATCGAGAAAATCGTAGTAATCACCAGTGGCAGAAAAAGGAAATTCACGGGCGTAACTTGTCGCGGCAGCATCTTCCGAGCGAAAACCGGCGAGCAAATCGAATACGTTGTCGGTCGTGAGACCCGAGGCCGCGCGTGACAGACGAATCGGTAATCGCAATTCGAAGAATCGCAAACCGTCGGCAGTTGTGACGCGGCGCAATTCTTTCGTCGCTTCACCGTCAAAGGGTGATTCGGGATCGACGAGAATATGCACGAGCCGCGGCTGATCTTCGCGATCGACAGTGTCGAGCACCAGCTGCACGCGATCAGCGACAAACTTTTCGAAGTGTGCATCGATCGCGTAGTTCACACGCCCCAGACATCCGACAGCTTCGCCTTCTCCGGCTGCTTCCAGCGGCAGGCACGCTGGGCAGTCCGCGCAAATCTCAGTTTCGGTTTGCAGTAATTCGATCTGGCTCGCGGAGTTTTCGATCCACGCAACCTTCTCGGGTCCCGGTGCGCTTCTGTCAACGGTAGTGACAATCGCGTGCAGATGGCTAAGACGGCCCCAGGCGCGCAAATGTTTTTCGCCGTAACGAGCGCGCAGCGTGCACGGATAATCGATTGCAAATTCCAGCGACATGGCAAAACGGAAAGTACCAGGCAATAAGCAGTTAGCAGTAAGAGTGAATGGAAGTCAATGGGACGAATTCATCTGCGGTTGCAGGTCCGGCCCGATCGTCGACTGGAGCGCAAACGTCTCGCTTGCCGCTCTCAAGGCGAGGAAGCAACCGGGACGGTTGCGCTCCAGTCAAAAGAGAAAGCTTCGAAGCTCAAGGCGTCGTGCACAGTATTACGCCGCACGGCCCGACCGATTGTGATTGATAATCTCCACGATCGCAGGGAATGGGATTTTCACGATTTCGCCGTCTGCGCGCTCAACTTTCACACTGGGCGTGGTTAGCGCCTGGGTAGTCTTCATGCTGCGCACGACGCCGCGCACGCGATGTCCGTCGGCGGTAACGATTTCTACATTGCCTTTGCCGTAAAGCGGCTGAAGAGCCGCCAAAGCTTTCGTGACTTCCATTATGGCCTCTGAGTAACCTGAGTTTACTCTGAATATACTTGGTTAATTGGCATTCGTAAAATGCGCCGGCAGAAGCCCGACCGTTAGGGAGGCATCGTTCGCTAAAGTCGCCCTCGCTTACGCGCGGGCTTCTGACACGAAAAAGTGCAACCAAATCTTTGCTCTGGGCGTATACTTTTTGCCAGTTCATTCAACTGTCGCGTCAATATTAAGGACATGCAGCCTCAGCAAAATTTCGATGCGTCCGGTCCTGGCGACCAGATTTGCGCCCAATGCGGGTCGCCAATGCCGAAAGAGATGCGCTTTTGTCGCTCGTGCGGAAATCGTCTGGGTGAAGGCCCGGCGGAATACACCGAGACGGTGCGATTCCCAGGCGTGACCGCGTCACGGAGTTGCGGCAACACGACTCCTTTTTATCCGACCTTTAATGCGCCGATGGCGACAGTAAATCCCGGCCGCCGTCGACGACGTTTAGGATTTGCCGGCACAACGTGGTTGTGGATTGCGCTGGTCGCTTTTTTCGGAATGGGCGGCATCATGAGCCTGGCTCGGAAAGGTCGCGTGGCAAGGCCGCCGTTCACAATGAGCGCACCTCGCTCCTGGGTTGGCGTGAATCAGTTCGACACGACCGACGGCGGCGTCACGTTCAAGAACGTCGATACGCCTGGAGGTCCAGCTGATAAGGCGGGATTGGTGGGCGGAGATATCATCACTAGCTTCGACGGTCACCCAGTCAAAAGAGCTAACGAGATGATGGACCTGCTGGTTAATACGCCGATCGGGAAACAAGTTGAGGTGATTTAT
>QHXH01000264.1 GCA_003222855.1 Acidobacteriota bacterium | reverse complement strand
CTCCTAAAGGCGGAACTCCGAACCCTGGGTCACTATACAACGAAGCTCTGTCAGGAGCGGAATGTCTATAGATTCCATGGGTCGCCCAGAGAGTCGCGGAGCCCATTCTTTGGTTAAGAAAAAAAATGATCCACGAACTCACACTAAGCCACACGAAAATGAGTCAGTGTTTTCTTGACGTTTCGGGTGATTTCGTGGACCGTCTGCCGCCGCCGAAATCAAACAACTGCAGGCTTACCCGCCTGCCCCACCGGCAGTCGCTTGATCAGAAGCGCCGTGCGGCGCATCTGACAAAGCGTTTGCTCTGGTGATAGCTCGTGAGCTATAAACATCGCGCTCCTGGTGGCACAGACTTTAGTCTGTGCTCATGCGATCACCGGCTGAAGCCGGTGCCACTTAAACGATGATCTTTCGTGGGCCATACCCTGATGTCGCGATTCCTGAAGTCTCGATCACCGACTTCATCTTCTCATCAACGGCTGCGTTCAAAAACAAGACGGCCCTGATCGATGGACCGACCGGCCGCTCGCTGACGTATGCAGAGTTCGAAGATGCTGTGCGCCGAGTGGCGGCCAGTCTGGCGACCAAAGGTTTCCAGAAAGGCGACGTGTTCGCCATCTTCAGCACAAACTGCATTGAATACGCGATTATGTTTCACGCGGTCGCGATCCTCGGTGGCATCAACACCACGCTCAATCCGTTGTACACGGCTGAGGAAGCGGCGTTTCAACTGATGGACGCGCGCGCTAAGTTCCTGGTGACAGCAGTCCTATGCATCGAAAAAGCTAACGCGGCCGCGACGCAGGCGAACATCGAAGAGCTGTTTGTGTTTGGTGAAGCTGAAGGTGCGACTCCATTTGCATCTTTGCTTGAGAGTGACGGTAAAGTACCGCGCGTCGAGATCAATGCGAAAGAAGATCTGGTTGCGCTTCCTTATTCAAGCGGCACGACCGGGCTGCCGAAAGGGGTAATGCTCACCCACTACAATCTGGTCGCGAACATGTGCCAGATGGACGGGCTCGATTATTTTCATAGTGACGACACTTTGCTTTGCGTGCTGCCGCTCTTTCACATTTATGGATTGGTCGTCGTGCTGAACATGGGCCTGCACCTGGGCGCGACGATCGTGATTATGCCCCGCTTCGATCTCGAGCTATTCCTCGAATTGATTCAGAAGTATCGCGTGACTCTCTCGCACATTGTGCCGCCGATCGTTTTAAAGTTGGCAAAGGAGCCGCTGATCGATAATTACGATCTTTCAAGTTTGAAAATGATTTTTTCCGGCGCCGCGCCTTTGGGTGCAGACCTGTCTCAGGAGTGCATGAAAAGAATTGGCTGCGGGATTCGCCAGGGCTACGGCATGACTGAAACAAGTCCGGTGACGCACAGCAGCCCGGCTGATCCCATGAAGATGAAACATGGTTCGGTTGGCACAGCAGCGCCGAACACGGATGTGAAAGTTGTCGATCCCGCAACCGGCGTCGAGCTGGGGCCAAATCAGGAAGGCGAAATTTGCGTTCGCGGTCCGCAAATAATGAAAGGTTATCTTAACAACCCGGAAGCGAATGCGCGCACGATCGACGCGGACAATTGGCTGCATACCGGTGATATCGGTTACGCCGACGAAGATGGCCACTTCTTCATCGTCGATCGCGTGAAAGAGTTGATTAAGTACAAAGGCTTTCAGGTGGCGCCGGCAGAGCTCGAAGCAGTTTTGCTAACGCATCCGGCGATCGCTGACGCGGCTGTGATCCCATCTCGCGACGAAGAGGCGGGCGAAGTGCCCAAGGCTTTTGTGGTCACCAGGCACGATACTACCGGCGAAGAGATCATGAGTTTTGTCGCCGCGCGTGTCGCCCCGCACAAAAAGATTCGCGAGGTCGAGTTTATCGCCCAAATTCCGAAATCATTGTCAGGTAAGATTCTGAGAAGAGTGTTGATCGAACAAGACCGGGCCAGGACGAAGATGCAGATTGCGCAATAGGTGGCGAAATGCGCATTGAGAGTCTCCAATGGGATGATTATCGAGTCGAGCACATTGCGCGACATAATGTTGACGCGGCCGAGGTCTGGGAAGTTTGCCCGATCGTCTTCACCTTGCGCACCGCGAAGGCGCAGACCGTTATCGAGTCTATGGACAAACTGAAGAGGGACGTTATCTATTTGTAGTTATCGAGCGTCTGAGCGGAGCAACAACAAACCAATTACCGCGCGCGACATGACCGAAGGCGAGAAAAGTGGCTACAGGAGATTAAGAAGATGAGCAGACTACAAGTTCCGGAGTTCAAATCTTACGAAGACGAGGCAGCGTTCTGGGACAACCTGGATACGACCGACTTTATGGAAGACGACGGAGAATGGTTTCACTTCGACGCTGCCAATCAAAGAGCTGCTCGAGTTGCGATTCTGCCCGAAGTCCTGAGCGAGCTTGCGGCTCGCGCTCGAGTTCAGGGAGTTTCAGTAGAGACTTTGGTTAACGCCTGGCTGATTGAACATCTTTCATCCTCCCCGACCGAACATGTGGAAGGACCGAAATGAGCGAACAAATTTCACCGGACAGAGTTTCGCGCGCCGTGCGCGGTTATTTCCTGGCGATTCGCGCGATGGATCCGCAGGCTTTTGCAAATGCCTTCGCCGAAGACGGCACGACCTATGATCCGGTGGGCACGCCCGGGATAACTGGACGGCAAGCGATACGCGAATTCCTCGAATCGATCTGCAAGAACTTTAAAACGGTTGGGCTAACTGAAGATTCCGTTTTCGTCGCTGGCAACGGCGCGGCTGTGAAATGGACCGGCAAGGGAACCAGCAGCGGCGGCCGCGAAGTGAACTTCGAAGGCATCGACGTGTTTGAAGTGAATCAGGACGGCAAGATTCAAACGATTCATGCGTATTGGAATCCCGCGGAAATGATCGCGCAGTTGTGAATCCCTCTGTGTCCTTGATGTGGTCATTAGATCCCTTAACCACAGAGGACACAGAGAAGACAAGACCCATAGAGTTTTCAAATGTCTCAAATACTTGCCAGTACGCCCGCCTGGACTATTCCCGGCTTTCTCGAAGCGCGCGAGAACAATCATCTATTCATCAGCGGCGCCGACGCGACCGCTCTGACTTACAAATACGGCACGCCGCTGTTCGTCTTTTCCGAAGCGCGGATTCGCCGGAACATTGCGCGTCTGCAATCAGCAGCAAAACAAGTCGAGCGACCGATCAAGTTTTGTTATGCCTCGAAAGCTAATTCGAACATGGCGGTGCTCGGCGTCGTGCGCGATGCGGGCATCGACATCGAAGTCAACAGCGGCGGCGAACTCTACAAAGCTTTGCGCGCGGGTTTTAGTCCCGATCAGATAATTTTTAACGGCACCAGCAAGACCGATGAAGAGCTTGATGAAGCCGTGCGCGCGGGAATCTATTCGATCAACGTCGATTCGATTTATGAAATTGAGCTGGTCGAAAACGCGGTGCGTCGCGCGCGGAGCGAGCTGAATTCAGGTTTGCCGCCCGCGCGAATTGCGCTGCGACTGGTGCCGGAAATCGGCACGCGCTCACATCTCGGCTTGCAGACCGCGCTGCTGACTTCAAAATTCGGCATCTCTTCATCAGAAGTGCTCGATGCATTTCGCCGCGGCTTGCAGAATCCGGATTTGATTCATGTCTGTGGCATCCACATTCACGTCGGATCGCAAACGCCGGATGTAGAGCCGTTCGCCGAAGCGTTCAAGAGCATGTGGAACCACCTGGTGGCGATTCATCGCGAGACCGGTTTGACGCTCGAGCACATCAACCTCGGCGGCGGCATTCCCGTGAATTACCTGCGCGATAGATCGCAAGCGGATCAACTGCCCGAGCATGAGCGCGACATGCTGGGTGCCGATCTTGAACCTTCAGCAGTTTTAGCGGAGGCCTTGCGCGTCGCGCGTGACTCAGCGCGAGACACGGAGGCTGAGCACTTACTGGATCAGGTCACGATTCTGCTTGAGCCGGGTCGGAGTATTATCGCCGATGCCGGTGCGGTGCTCACCAAAGTGCGCAACATCAAACGCAGACCTGAAACCGATGACATTTGGTTGTTGACGGATGCGGGCTACAACATTCTCCTGTCAATGAATAATTACAAGTGGTACTACCATCTGATTTCGGCGTCGCGGGCGTGCGAGCCTTCGGCAGCGGAATATAAGGTTGCCGGTCCGCTCTGCGATTCCGGTGACGTGTATTTCGATATTGAGCGGCATGGACGCTTGCCGGATTATCGCTTGCTGCCGCGAGACGTGAAGCCTGGCGAGGTGCTGGCACTTTTGAACAGCGGCGCTTACTCGCTGGCGCAAATGTTTCCTT
>QHXH01000263.1 GCA_003222855.1 Acidobacteriota bacterium | reverse complement strand
CATTGAAGGTCAAAGTGGAACCGTATGCCGTTTCGGTTATCCCACTTAGTGAACAAAGCAACGACCTGATCACGAAACGATATCACGTTCCGCCGGAATTCTTCGGCGAACCACTTGATGTCGGCTACTATCTTCAAGGACAGATAGCCACCGCTGGCGGTACTAGCAGCCAAGCACTGCAACCAGCGCCCGTCGCCAGCGGGAAAGTTGATGAGGAGGCGGTTACCTCTGAGCGCGCCAGTGCCTTCCAGCGCAACGTTTATTACCAGCCCACCGGAGCGACTGTCACCGGCGGAGGGGTTACAACGCAAACCCAGACTGTGGGAATTCGCCAGCAGCTAGCTAACGATCGTCAGCTAGTCGGGCGTGCTGATGCCCTAACGACGTTGAAGAGCATGGGCGTGCAATTTCCCGAGGTTATTTTTGCGGATGGTCACAGAGAGAGAGCGAGCGCGAGTTTCTGGCCGCACAGCGGAACGCTCATCGTTCGCAATACGCAGGACAATTTGGACATGGTGGATGCGTTGGTTGATCAGGCGAATCTTTCGCAGCCGAAGCAGGTCGAGATCGAATCGAAGTTTGTCGAGATCAATCAGAATAATCTCAAGGAACTTGGGTTCGATTGGCTGCTGGGACCGTTTAGTTTGAACGGGAAGGTTTTCGGTGCAGGCGGAACCGCGGGAAACGGCGCACCGGTTAATTCGGCGGATTTTCCGTTCGTTGATCCTGCCACGGGAAAGCCCATCGGACAAAATCCTGTCACGAACGGAAACCGCAGCGGGAATTTTGCAATCAGCGCCAACGCACTCGATGCGCTCTTAATGCCAGGGCTGGGGCAAGTGGCAGGCGTTGCCCCGGGAATCTTTGGATTGTCCGGAGTCTTCACCAATCCACAATTTCAGGTTGTGATCCGCGCGTTGAACCAGAAAAAAGGCATTGATCTGCTTTCGGCGCCAAAGGTGACGACCAAGAGCGGGCAGCGCGCCATTATTGAAGTCGTAAGAGAATTTCGTTATCCGAGAACATATACTCAGCCGCAAGTTCCATCGATTAGCAGTAGCACTGGCACAACCTTCATCGGCGGAGTTGTTCCGGTAGTAGTCGCGCCGACGACGCCTCAGGATTGGGAAACGCGCAACACCGGTGTGACTTTGGAAGTTGAACCGGTCGTTGGCGGGGATGGGAACACCATAGATCTAAACCTGGTTCCGCAGGTGGTAGAGTTTGAGGGCTTCATCAATTATGGCAGCCCCATTAACGCAATCGGGGTCAATACGATTGGTGGTGTTATTTCAACATCTGTGCCCATCGAGCTCACTCCGAACGTGATTAATCAGCCGGTGTTCAGCACGCGCAAAGTCACCACGAGCGTCAGCGTGGCCGACGGCCAAACGGTGGTACTGGGTGGATTGATGCGCGAAGACGTGCAGAAAACCGAGGATAAGGTCCCAATTCTTGGCGACATTCCGCTCGTCGGCCGCGCCTTTCGCACCAATGTCGAGCAGCACAACAAAAAGAACCTGATCATATTCGTGACGGCCAGACAGATAACCACCTATGGTGCCCCGGTTGAAGAGGAAGAAGGAGAGTTGCTCCCACCCGAGCTACCGCAAGTTCCCGCGTACAAGAAGTAGGGCAGCATTTGATAGATTTGGTAGGGGCGGTTCACCTGAACCGCCTGAGGCGATTGAGGTCAATCGCCACTACCTGCTGATTGAGGTCAATCGGCGCTACCTGCGGAACTCCGAATGTGGGATGAACACGTAAGGCCAATCTTGTTGCTCGCGAATCAGCCCTGCGCGTAGTGGATTCTGACAGATGTACGCAAACTTCTCGGCTAAACTTTCGTCGTGACGAAGGCGGTGATCGAAGAAATTTCGCTGCCATTGTACGCCCGCCAGTTTGGCAGTAATCCTTTTGTAGTCGCGCATGACCTGTGAAAGCGAGTCGCGGCCATCGATGCCGATTAGCGCGTGCAGGTGATCGGGCATGAGCAATAAGAGATTCAGATTCCATCGGTCGCGTTCGTGATAAATGCGAGCGGTATCAAACAGCACTTTTGAAATTCTTTCATTGCAAAGCTGATTTGTTCCGCGCGCGTCACAGCAAATCGTGATGAAATAGACAGCGCCGAAGCGGCCGGCAAAATGGGTTGTGTGATCAAGTTGTTTGCGCAGCACGCGTGGCATCGCGAAATCATATCAAGAACATGGATATTTGGTAGGGGCGGTTCACCTGAACCGCCTGAGGCGATTGGGGTCAACCGCCGCTACCTGGTTGGGTCAATCGCCGCTACCTGCGGAAACTTTGGCGATTGCGGTCAATCGCCGCTACCTGATTGAGTCAATCGCCGCTATCTCCAAATTTGTGCGTGTCATTCGTGTTCATTCGTGATTAAACAAGAAGCAGGATTGAAATGAATCGCGCCAGCGCTCGCCTTCGCTCTGTCTCGCGCGAAGGCGCTTTTACGCTGCGCGAACTTCTGATCGTTATTGGCGTTGTTGCGGTTCTCGCAGCGCTGCTGGTTCCTGTCACCTCTGCCATGCGCGCTCGGGCGCAACGCTTGCAATGCACAGCTAACCTCCGCACCCTCTACAATGCGGCGAACCTGTACGTGCAACAGAACGGAAGCTGGCCACAAATTTCAATGGGAGACACTGGCGACAACAGTTTTCAGGATTACGCCAGAGGCTGGATTGCCGCGCTCGCTACGTTTGGTCCAACGCAGCGGACGTGGATTTGCCCGACGATTCAGAACCGCATGGGAAATCCAAGTTACTGGCAACCGGAGAATGTCCGCATCGATTACTATGCGATGGCATTCAACGACAAACCCACAAGTCCTTATGAATTTGCCCGCCGGCCCTGGTTCATCGAGACGGCAGACGTCCACGGCCACGGGAACCTGCTCATTTTCGCCGACGGCAGCGTCAGCGATTTGAAAACAGTCAACAGACGTTGACCGATAGGTAGGGGCGGTTCACCGAACCGCCTCGGGCGATTGAGGTCAATCGCCCCTACCTGGTGA
>QHXH01000262.1:530-5096 GCA_003222855.1 Acidobacteriota bacterium | reverse complement strand
TCTGTCAGAATGTTGAATCTGAAATCGGAAAGAAGAAATTGGGTATTTCAGTTCTGGAGGCTGACAGTTGCGCTGACGCAAAACCAGGAGCATCTGGGGACGTTTTGGGGGACGGTCGTGTGTTTAGCAACGATCAGCCATCGGACTTTGAAGTTTTATTCAGGAAATTTGGAGCGGGCGACGGGGATCGAACCCGCAACATCCAGCTTGGGAAGCTGACACTCTACCATTGAGTTACGCCCGCTCAAGGACAATGATGATGGCGCAAGGATGAAGGATGAGTCGACTTCATGTCAACAGATGAACCAGCGCAATTGATGCTCGGGCATCAGTGACTTGTAACCTGCCCAACCAATTCGTCCCATCGGTCTTGGGCCTTCAGGATAACTTCGACAACTTCGCGCACTGCGCCGGCGCCGCCTACAAGCCTGGTTATGTAATGCGCGGCATCTTTCGTCTCTTGCGCTGCGTCCGCGACGGCCACTGCCAAACCGACACGTCGCATCGCGGCCACATCTCCGAGATCATCACCGATAAAGCAACACTCATCAGCAGAGATATCTGCATCGGCGATGATCTCTTCGAGTGCGACCACTTTGTTCTTCGCAGACTGATGAACGTAGGTCATCTTCAGTTCGTGCGCTCTGCGTTCGACGCCGCTGGACGCACGTCCCGAAATGATTCCACTTTTAAAACCAGCGCGATGCCAAACAGAAATTCCCTGTCCATCACGAGCATGAAAAGCTTTTTGCTCATCGCCATCGGCAGTGAGCCAAATGCGCGCGTCAGTAAGCACACCGTCGCAATCCATCAAGAGAAGCTTGATGCGCCGCGCTCGTTCAGTGATGTGGTCGTTCGCCATCAAACAGATTACCCACCCGCTACCGCGGGCGGTACTGACTCCATCGCTGCAGGCACTGACTTTGTATTGATCAAGTGGGCCATGTACCCGGCGCCGAAGCCGTTATCTATATTTACGACTGCGATGCCGGGCGCGCACGCATTCAGCATCGTCATCAATGCGGCTGTTCCGCCCAGGCCCGTCCCGTAACCGACGCTGGTCGGCACCGCGATGACCGGCGCTGAAACCAGTCCGGCAACCAAAGTAGGCAGCGCGCCATCCATTCCCGCTACTACAACTACGACGTTCGCGCTGTTCAACTGATCCTGGGCCGCGAGTAATCGGTGAACGCCGGCAACGCCCACATCGTAGAGCCGTTCAATGCGGCTCCCTAACGCGCTCGATGTTACGGCTGCCTCTTCGGCAACCGCCACGTCGGCGGTTCCCGCGCATACAATCAACACAGAAGTCCTGGTCGTTTGATTGCCATTGACACCGAGTTGGATCATGCGCGCATCTTCAAAATATTTCGCGGCGGGCAGACGAGCAGCCACCGCCTCATAAACTTCACGACTCGCGCGCGTTGCCAGTACCGGCGAATGTTTCTGTTCAAGCCGCTGCATGATTTCGACGACATGCTCGACGCGTTTGCCCTCGCAAAAGACAACTTCGGGAAAGCCTTTGCGCAGCGCCCGATGATGATCAAGGCGAGCAAAACCGATATCTTCGTATGGCAGGTTACGCAGACGTTCGACAGCGCTTTCGACCGTGCGAGTACCGGCGCGCACTTCAGTTAACAGTTCACGGAGTAATTCTGCTTGCATCGAGTTTCAGAAGCCCGCGCGTTAGCAAGGGCTGGTTTTCCGAGAGGCCCTCCCTGACAGCCGGGCTTCTGAGACGCTCCCGGTTCTATAGCCTTCAGGATCGAGCACGACGTCACGAAATCCGAGTGCGTTCAGGCGGCTCGTGATTTCTGACTCATGTGAGCGCACCAAAGAAAAGTCGCGTGGCTCGACTTCGATGCGCGCCGTCTCGCCATGATGACGAATGCGCACCTGGCCCACTCCAAGTTTTCGCAGGAATACTTCCGCGCGATCGACCTGTGACAACGCTTGCAGCGTAATCGGAGTGCCATGGGGAATGCGCGATGACAGGCAGGCCAGCGCCGGCTTGTCCCACGTCGGCAAACCGAATTGACGCGACAGTTCCCTCACCTCAATCTTCGTGAGCTTAGCTTCAACCAGCGGCGAAATTACACCATATTCGATGGCCGCAGCACGGCCCGGCCGGCGGTCATTAAGATCATCCACGTTTAGCCCGTCGAGTATCGCATCGAATCCCTGGTTTCGCGCGGCGGCGCCGATCCGCGCATACATTTCGGTCTTGCAAAAGTAGCAGCGGTTCGCGGCGTTAGTCAGATAATTCCGGTCGCGCGTTTCGAAGGTTCGAATAACGAGATGCTCTACGCCGATGGTCCGCGCGAGGTTCTCTGCTTCTTCCAACTCTCCACCCGGCAGCGATTCGCTCAGCGCGGTGACAGCGATGACGCGATCACCAAGCGCTTCGTGCGCAATTTTCAAAACCAGCGTCGAATCGACACCTCCGGAAAAAGCTACGGCACAAGACGCGACGCCTTTGATTCGTTCACGCAAATCGTTGAGCTTTGTTTCCAGGCTAGTCATTTCAAGCTTTCACCCACCCGCTACCGCAGGTGGTACTGACCTCTTGCCCCCACGGCTCACTTTTCAACGCACTTCAAACAATTCAATTGCGTCCAGCTTCAAGGCACCTCCGGTGCGAACCAAAATAAATACCGCCGTTCCGGAATGTTCAACTCCTAATTGCTTAGTATTCAGCGCCACATCAACGGCCACGCGATCCGCATCCAACTGCTCAGTTCGTAACACGCGTGAAGCCCACGCTTCAGGTTGAGTTCCCACTACCTGCTGCATAAACCGGCCCAATTCTCCCGGCACAATCATCGTCTCGATCTCTGCATGCCGGCCGCCACGAATCGCCGCATCGAGCTGATTAACGAAATTCTTCGCCGCTTCGTCAATGACCGGCGCCGCCGATTCTGCGCGAACGCGTTCAGCGCGCGCTGCGAGCGTCGATGCATATTCTGCGTCCGCCCGAATTGCATCCGTAAACTTTCGTGAAGCTTCATCGGCCTGTCCGCGCCGCAAAGCAATCTCGCCCAGGCCAAAACTGGACCAGGCCAGGCTCGCCGGCAGTGGCAGTTGCTCGTTCAGCAATTGCTTGAATTCTTTTTCCGCTTCTTCGTTCTTGTTCTCGGCCAGTAAGGCTCGGCCCAGAACGATCCGCGCCTCCTGCAATCGTGGTGAAGCGGCCAACAACTGCCGCGCAAGTGCTTCCGCTTTCGCGTATTCCTGCGCGCCGTAGAGACGGTTCGCCTCAGCCAGTGAGGTAGCCACCACAGGGACGCGCGGCGCGATGTCATTTGCGTAGTCGAGCTGCGGATAAAGCTTCTGCGGATCGATTTCAACCGATACGATGTTGGTCGCGTTCTTGAACGTCGCTTGCGCAAAGTCATGCGGCGGCACGGTGGCCTGGGTCATCACTCGCTGTCCCGAACTGGTAACGGCCGCCACATCGACCACAACCTCCATTGATCCGAGATTACGCAGAGCGGCCGTCCATTGCCCCGCTTCCTGAACCGGCAGACCGGCCATTAAGTCGATGTCCGTAGGCTGGTCCAGTTGCTGATCGAGCAAAGCTTTCAACGAAGAGCCCTCGCGGCCGCCGAAAGCGGCGCGCGCCGCAGCCAGGGTCAAACCAGCCGGATCGGTCTTGCCGGCCGTCAGCAGAGTCTTCATCGTCGCGATGAACACATCACGACCAACCAGATGATCCGCTAATCGCCAGACCATCGCACCTTTGTTAGCGACGGAATTCAGGTAAGTAGGATCGAGCCCGGTCGTGCGCGACAGCGGAGCATCACGCTTCGCGATCGCCGAGTAAGCGACACGTTCGCGCGCGCGTTCAGCTTCAGCGGCATCGGCGCCAAACTGCTTTTCGATAAACAGTGTGGCCACGAATCGCGTCAGGCCATCACGTAAAACGCCGTTGCCCTCGCCGCGCACCGGTGTGTCGGCGCCAATCCACAAACGGCCGATCGCTTCGGCGATGATCATCGCAGTCGACGAATCGATACTCTTTCGCCGAAATGACCCCTCTCCCAACAGAATCGCGCCGGCGTCGTCAAATCCGGCCCCGCGTGTCACCGAAATCAAACGCACGGGAATGTCCGGGGCCACGCCAAACAATGTCGAATAAAACGATCGGGCGCCGCTTGCTAAAGCAATCAAACTCTCAGCCTGTTTACGTTCGTCTGGGCCCAGGCCTTTTGGCAGATACGCGCTAATCCCTGTTGCGTTCGCCGTGCCGTCAACTCGATCCCAGGTGCCGCTAACAAAGAATGGCCGCGCATTCGCTGATTGATCGAACGCGCTATTGCCGCCCGCGCTCTTCTCAATGCCCGAAGAAATTGCAGTGACGCCATTTATCGTCAGACGAAATGGCGCGTAGTCAGCTCCCCGCACCGCGAACTCGTTATTGACCTGCGGATACCACATCGACTGCGGCAAAAACTGTGAGCCAACCGGCGAGATAGCCGCTACTCCGTTATTCTCAGCAACAGGCAAACGATATTCGACGGTCGCAGTTACATTTTGGTTCGACGGAACAGAAGCCGGCAGATTAAT
>QHXH01000262.1:0-520 GCA_003222855.1 Acidobacteriota bacterium | reverse complement strand
CCGCCGATCCGATCGCAACTGCCTTGATCTCGGCCTTTGAACTGATTCGCAGGCTCAGCGTCGATCCCGCCCCACGGCCAATGTTGCGCAGCGAAAGAGTTGCGCGCGCATTCAAAGCGCGTTCACTGCCCAGGCTTGGAATCGTAATATCAAAGCTCGTGACCTGCCACGCTGCGCGTGGCTCGTCCTGCGCCCGGGTAACTGTGGAAATACTAAAGCCGCAAACAAGGCAGATTGAAAAAAAGAACCGGATAAGCTTCATACGTGATCGAAGTCGTCGTGTAACGACGGGTAGATTATTGCTAGTTCCAAATTGCCCAGTGCAAATCGGCTAAGTTCGGCGACTGGAGCGTAAGCGCCCTCGCTTGCGCTGCCATGAGTGAGGTGCTGCAACCGGGACGGTTGCGCTCCAGTCTAGCGCCTCGTACGCACGCGATTTACCTTTCTCAGTTTGCAGTTCTCGATTCTGCTTTTTCCGAAATCAGCGCGTGTATGTCGCGCAAGCTCTCCAGCAAACGAG
>QHXH01000796.1:480-1783 GCA_003222855.1 Acidobacteriota bacterium | reverse complement strand
ACTATTCATGAATAAGGGAGTTGCCCTGGTAGGCGGAGTCGGTTTGGGCGCGGCCTTGATGTACATCTTCGATCCGGACCGAGGCAAGCGCCGCCGCGCGCTGATTCGCGACAAAGTCGAAGCTGCCGGAAATAAGATTGGCGACAAGGCAGAAAAGATGGGTCGCGATCTCAGTAACCGAGCTTACGGCGTCGTCGCCGAAACGAAATCAATATTCCAGCAAAAGACGGCGTGATAACTCTGCGAGGTCAAATCCTCGCTGACGAATTGCCGAAGGTTCTGCGGGCCGCCCGCTTTGTGCACGGCGTCAAGGGAATCGATAACCAATTAGAAGTACACGAGCGTGCTGGAAATGTGCCCGCGCTGCAAGGCCAGCCGCAGCCTTTGGGAGCCCGATAGTTCAAAGGCGGTGCGCGATAGAAAGAATCAGCCCGGCTTCAACGACGTAGTCGCTAAATATTCGTGCATCGTATGTTGAGTCGCGCTGGACTTGGAATCATTAGCGACAGGAGTGAAGCAAATGAATAAGAATCGCAATAAGCTCAATCAGCCGCCAACCGGGGAGGGGAAGAAACAGAGTCCGCGCTCCGGAGCCGCAAACAAATTGAACAAACGGTCCGAGGTTCTGCAAGCAACTGATGCCCGGCAGAACGTCGGTAGCGCTGAGGATGAAGACGCGGCGGCATCGGCGCCGTTAAGAAGTCTGAAGAGGGAAAAAGCAGGAAGATAGCCGAGCAATTTGAGAGAGGAGAATCTATGGGCGAGCAACATTCGCAGAAACAAGGCCTGAAGTCTTCGGCCCAAAAGGAAGATCGAGCACGTGATGCGTATGCTGAATTGCCGGCGAGCAGCAGAGTCGCGGGAGCATTCGGAGGGAATCGACGCAGCACGCCTTCGGATAACGAGCTGTCACTGACCATGGCCACAAAGGGCGCGGTTCGAAATACCAAAGGCAAGCGCGAACGAGGAAGCAAAAGCAAAGATTGAATCAATCGAATCGTAGCGGCGAAGAGAAAGGTTTTAGTATCCATGACGTCACATCGCCGTGCCGAAGTGTGGGTATGTTTCACTATTGGTTTGTGGAGGCTCGAGATGAAAACCAGGAACAATGACTTTATCAGAGGTGACGGAAACAAACTGTCCACACCTCTTCGATTCAGGAAACCCATGAAATATACGCGGACTATCAGCTCACCAGCGACGAAGAGGAACTCTGCGAATATTTAGTTACCAAATATCAGAAGCAGTTTCCATTAACCGACGACCGGAAACAGCAGTTTTCAACGAGGCCATCAATTACTAG
>QHXH01000796.1:0-318 GCA_003222855.1 Acidobacteriota bacterium | reverse complement strand
GGGGCCGGCGCCATGGCAGGCTCCACAGTCCGCGCGCCGCGAGGATGGCGGAGAAGAGCCCGAGCACGCCAATCGCGAGCAGCGTCCAGACGAAAAAGAAGTGTCCGCTGGTATTGGCGAGCCTGCTGGCGACGCCGACGCCCTTCCCCATCATGTGGACGTAGGGGACGACCAATGAAAAGAGCGACAAGAGGAACATGATGATGTACCCCGACCGCCGTCCGGCAAGCACCAGCGTCCCGTACAGCCAGACGACGGAGATGAGCACCATGACCACCAGGTTTGAGAGCCCTCCCGGCTCCCACCCGTACACGATGT
>QHXH01000261.1:4158-4680 GCA_003222855.1 Acidobacteriota bacterium | reverse complement strand
GCGTCTCTGCATTCACGTCTTCATTCGAGCCAACTTCTCGCGCTCCGTAACCGCGCGCCCACTCGACCTTATAATTGTTGATAACGGCGATGCTGACGCCGGGAGTTTCGTAATACTTCATTCGATCGAGGAGCTTCATGTGCGGGAGCGGCTGATCTTTGATTACGTTATCCGGTAAGAGTCCGTCTTCTACCCGCTGGATTCTTGCAGCGACGTCGGTCGGGACGGGCCCTGGCCTGACAAACTGTCCAAACGTCGACGCCGGAATAAAAATAGTGGACGACCCGGAGACAGAAAAAGCCAGCGCCAGTGAAGTTGCGAGCCACGCAATAAACAATCTTCTCGACATACCATGCCTTCCTACAGATCGACTGAATACCTATCGGACCCTTAAAGTATTAGTCGCTTGGGCGACTAAATTGTATGACGGCGACTCTCTAATACTTGTAATTGTTCGCGACGTGAAGAACATGCGAATCGCGCGCTTGAATGGGGTAGGTGGTTTGGGATTAACCGTCGTTA
>QHXH01000261.1:0-4065 GCA_003222855.1 Acidobacteriota bacterium | reverse complement strand
CTGCCCATCAGAGCTTTGTGCGACAGTGAAACTCCAGACAGCTCGCGCAACGCCTGCGGGCACTGGAGAGTCGAAGCTGGCACGGTCAAATGTTGAAACGTTACCGGTTGGTCGCCAAAATCTTCCGGTCACTCCAAACAAGACTTCGTGATTAGGTTCTTCGGCCAGAAGACCGCACTGCGAATCAATTAGAGTTTGCAGCGTTACTTCTTGATTTCGCGGTAGCGAACGACAGCCACGCGAAACAAAACCCGGCAACATTCGCAGACCCAGGAGCAGCTTTATCAACGGACCGCCGAGGTCCGCTGTCCACAGCGCTCGATACACAACATCGGGCGGCGCGTTAATCAGAATGGTGTGGACTTCGACGGCGTCCGGATTCGGCGCGAATGAATCTATCAGCATTTCAGTAACTATTTCGTCCATTCACACGCAATTTGCGACTCAACCTTCACCGGCACGGTTTGCAGATACTCTTCGCCGGCGGCGCACATTGTCCGCTCGACAGTCTGCGCGACTTGATCGGCTTCGGCTTCATCAACTTCGACAACGATTTCATCGTGAATGATGTTCACGATCTTTGCCGAAGTCTCGCGCAGATCATCATTCAGCAGCCGCAGCGCCCGCTTGAGAATATCGGCACTGGTTCCCTGAATCGGCGCGTTCTTGCCGTTCCGCTGAGTCATTGAGACCTGTTGTCGATCGGAAGGATCGTAATTGAACTTGACGAGGCGGCCAGACCCGGTGCGTGCTTGCTTATCGCTGACCGCGCGACTCGCAGATTCGCGTAGATACGCATCCAGCTTTCGATACGTCGCAAAGTAACGACGCAGAACGTCTTCAGCCTCAGTTACGCTTAAACCCGTCATCATCGAAAACCGTTGCGCGCCAATTCCATAAACAACGCCAAAGTTCAGCCGCTTTGCGAAATCGCGTTGCTCTTTGCTGACTTGATCCTGCGATACGCCAAAAACCTGGGCGGCAGTAACGCGATGAAGATCCGCGCCAGAATTGAAGGCCTCGATAAAGCCTTCGTCCCCAGAAAACTCAGCGAGGATGCGCAGTTCGATCTGCGAGTAATCAGCGATGACCAATCGCCGGCTGCCGGGATGGCCCATGAAGCAGCGGCGGTACTCGGCGGCGTGCGGCACCTGTTGAATATTTGGATTCGTGCAGGCAAAGCGGCCGGTCGGAGCTCCGATCTGACGGAAGTCGGCGTGCAGCCGGCCTGTCTTCGGATTAATGAACTCGATCATGTTCTGGCCGTAACTCGTCAACGCTTTTTGCATGGTGCGGTACTCGAGCAGCTTCGCCACGATTGGATACTGCGCCGCCAGCGGCTGCAACTTCCAATTGCGCGTTGAATCAGGCAGCGGAATGCCGAGTCGATTCATCGCCTCAGTCACTTGCTGTTGCGAATCAAGATTGATGTTCGCGCGCGGTGGTCCAAATAAAGAAGCTTGCGCGACGCCCTCGCCGAGCATCTCCTGCAATTCGTTCGCGAGCTCAGCCCGGCGCTCTTCAACAATCGCCAGTTGCTGCAGCCAGCGCTCTTTGTTCATGTAAAACCCGGTCAGCTCCAGATCTACCACCGGCATGACGCACTCAAACTCGAGCTGCGCACACTGAATCAACCCGAGCGATTTGATCCTGTCGATCAATTTTTCGCGCAGCGGGATCAGTACAGCAGCATCGCGCGCCGCGTACTGCAACTGCGCTTCGGAAAGCTCGAATTCCCAATTGCTGAGACGCTCGCTTTTGTCGACAGCTTCGTTGAGATAGCGTCCGGCAATCGCTTCCAAGCCATGCCGTTCTTCAATGTCGCCTGCGGAGACTAACTGGCTGGCCAACAATGTATCGAATAACCCGACGAGATCGACACCGAGATTGTGCTTGATGAATTTCGCGTCGAACTTTGCGTTGTGAGCAATTTTGATCGGACGCGGAGAGCTGAGCAGATGTCGCAACGGAGCAAGTGCATCACCTCTTTTCAAATCCGTATCAACAAAACGATTCAGGTCGATGATGAAGACGCCGTCAGGCGTGGCAAGTTGAATCAGACGCAAGCGCGCCAGGTAAGGATCGAGGTCCGTCGTCTCTGTATCGAGACCGATTGCTTGCCGGCTTGAGAGATCCGAAACGGCGCGACCAAGTTCTTCGGAAGTCGTGACGAGTTGATACTGCGTGTTCATTCACGGTTGAATTTAGCACAGAGCGTCAGAAGCCCGACCGTCAGGGAGGGCAACTGGATTAATCCAGCCCTCCCTGACGGTCGGGCTTCTGACACTAGTGTTTTGATCCGATCAGGTAAGTCACCGCTTCGTCACCCGGAACAAATGCGGAATGGACTGTATTAGCAGGAAGATAATCTCGATCACCGGCGCGCAGCTTGTAGGTTTCGTGACCGACGCGCAGTTCCAATCCGCCACTAATAATCCAGTGCGATTGATCTTCGGCGTGCGCGTGCGGGCCATACTTCGTGCCGGGCGCGTCGCTCCATTGAAAGACACTATAACCTTCGTGCCGCAAGCGTTGCTTGAGTTCTTCGGGATTCGGAAGCGATGATTCACTCCAGCGTTCGATTTGAATTGTCATAGCTCTCGAACAAATATCACCACCAAGACACCAAGGCACTAAGAATCTTCCTTTTTTCCTTTGTGCCTTCGTGTCTTCGTGGTGAAGTCTTTGGCACCTCAGCGTGGCGTCGGACGCCGAGTCGGACTTCTCTGCGGACCGGACGAGGAAGCAGGATGTTGAGTGCGCGACGACCAATCAAACCAGCCTCGCCACCAACCAAACAATCCGCCGACGAGTAATGCAAAGACAACCGCGCCAACCAGCGCGAGTTTTATCGCCAGCCGCAGAATGCGCCGGGCAAAGAACAGCACGACCACGAAGATAACAACAAACAGAATTAAAGCTGACAGCGTGGTGAACATACGTGAACGTTAGGTGCTTTTGCTGACTTCTGACTCCTGACTTCTGACTCCTGATTTTCTATAGCTCGCCCGGATCGTCGTTTTGATGTTGCCGCGCACGTTAAAGTCGCCTTCGATTTCAACCCTTAACGGATCGCACGCGCTCACAAAATCTTCGAGGATCATGTTGATGACGTGTTCGTGAAAGACCTTTACATTGCGGAACGAATTTATGTAGAGCTTCAAACTCTTCAGCTCGACGCAGCGTTTCTGCGGAACATACTCAAGCCGGATCGTCGCAAAATCAGGAAAATCAGAAAACGGACAGATGCAGGTGAACTCAGGAATCTCGAAATTAATCTTGATTTCCTTGCCGGAGAATTCATACGGAAACGTATCGAGCGGATAAAGATTCATCTCCTCGCGCGGAGTCGAGCGAATATCGAGGCCTTGCTGGTTGGCCGGCTGTAACGTGGTGCTCATTTCAGAATTCGCGTTCGTAATAACGATCGGGCGGCCGTCTGCCAATCTCAAAAACTTTAATCAAAACCAGTCCGGAGATAAACCCGCCGATGTGCGCGGCGTAAGCCACCCCGCCTGCTTGGGACCCGCTGCCGAGCACGCCTAATCCGCTGATCAACTGAAACACGAACCAAAGGCCGATCGCAATGAAGGCGGGCATCGGCATTGCAAACCACCCCAGTAGCACAATCACCCGGTTGGTTGGAAACAGCAGGATGTATGCGCCCAGTACGCCTGAGATCGCTCCTGATGCGCCGAGACTCGGCACCAGCAGACTCGAAGCGTCCGAGGCGAACAGCGCCGTCGCGAAAACATGCGAGAGTCCCGCGAGAACCCCGCAGACGAGGTAAAAAATGAGATATCTCAGGTGACCGAGGCGATCTTCGATATTATCGCCAAAGATAAAAAGAAAAAGCATATTGCCGAAGATGTGAGCGATGCCGCCGTGCATGAACATCGAAGTGATCAGCGTGAGATAAGCGGAAATGGGAGTACTGGGCACTCCGGGCGTCTTTACGGCTTGCCCGGTAATAGGCTCGATCATGAGACGGCCGGGGATAGGCCGATTATCGCCAGTAACGATTCGCTCGGGAATTGTAGAAAACTCATAGGTGAACTTCTCGTT